>NZ_JBEJZY010000041.1:0-43263 GCF_040256935.1 Photorhabdus viridis | reverse complement strand
CCGAAATGCCATCATTTTGTCCGGGGAACTCTGGTGCTCGATCACGCAATACACGTAACCGTCACCCTGCGCCGTTTTCAATGAATACAAAATGTCGGAATAATGCGCCCGCAGATTGTCTTCAATAAACGATCCTGATTCCAACCGCAATGTATCCAGATCACAAACTGCCCGTAATGTCGCAGGCAAATGAATCTCCAGGAAGTCTCTGGCCGTATCGATATGACTTAAAAACTTTTTAAAAACAGCGTCATGTGGCGTTGATGTCTTTTTTTTCTTCATCGGTGAATGGTAGCATACTTTCTTTTATATTGAAGGAATATTAAGCAAGAAACCGAGCTGACTGAGATGTCTTAAATTTTCTTTGACAAAAATGTTGATCGTATCTCAGATACTTTTATTTTCTTCTTAAGCGAAGTTCAGATTTATTATCTAATGATTTCTGTGATCATTAGATAATATTTTTATGGAATTTTTCATCATTAAAGCAATTTGATCATCCTATTTTTATAAAAAAGTAATTTTGACGATGACTGTTTTTAACTATATCAATGAAATACCTGACTCATGCGCTCTGAACCGGAGTTTAACTCCGGCTCTTTATATATTAATTTATTTTTTTATTTTATGAATAAAGCGCTTTTACTGGCAGGGAAAGAGAGTTGCCTGTGAGCACTTTTTGTAAAAAATCAGTCAGGTTTTTCTGATGGTTTTCAACCTCTTCTTTGCCAAACATTGCTGAATCAGCATCAAGATCAACAATTAATTCTCCGGCATCTACTTTCCCGCGATAGATAATGTTAAAGCTAAAGCAATCATAGAGCCCGCTGGTAAGTATATGGCGTTTAACTTGACAATCGACAAAATTGGGAGAGTCAAAAGGTAACACATTGATGAGTGGCGAAAATAAATAACGGGTATCTTGAGGTAGTTTATGATCTAAAAAGATCTGTTCTATACGATATCTGGCATGAATTCGTTGAGTATGAAGCGCATTGATTGTCTTTTTTAAAAAGGTTTCTAATGTTTCATCCGGATTGGTGTTTATCAATAAGGGAAGAATATTAGTCATTAATGCCGGTGTATTGGTTCTGAAACGGGTTCGGCGATTCATATAGGGTAGCCATAACGGCATTGAGTATTCACCATTTTGTGTCTGTGCAGCGAAATAGTGAAGCAGGTAGATGCTTGAAAGCGCTATTAACAGATCAGGCCAGGCGATACCTGTATCAGCCGATAAACGTGTTAAGCCTGTGACAATATTCCCGGAGAGCGCAAAACTGGTGTAATGGTGTTTGGTGCTATAGTCGGCACGGGCGATATCCACGGTTGGAAGGCGCGCGGATGAAAGATAATTTTGCCAGTATAAGCGATCCTTTTCATATTGCTCGCTGTTACAGTACTCTTGTTCTTCAGTAAAGTAGCTGCTGAGTGAGTGAAAAGAAGCATCAGCATTAGCTTTACCAAGATAGTACGAATAGAAATGCGCGCAACGATGTTCAATGAGCGCCATACCAAATCCATCAAGCAGAATATGATGAGCCCGGTTGTACCAGAGATAATGAGACTCGCTTAATTTAAATAGCCACTGAGCGGATAGCAGTTGAGTTAATAAATTCAGCGGAGATTCCACATCGGCCCGCATAAGTTGCAACGCTGTGTGGAAAGGATCGGGCTGCGTCTGTAAATCGGTGAATTTTAACTGTGGTATGGCGGCTTGATTCGGTTGTTGTAAAGGCAGCGGTTCTTCTTCAAGGCGTTTAAAACGGACAGAGAGCACATCTGTTTCATTGGTCACTGTCGTTATTGCTTTGCAAAGCGCTTCTTGATCGATATTGCCCTGAATATCAAGATAGTGAGCGATAGTCGAAACAACTTTTTCGGAATGCAGGCTGAACTCGTGCCAGTAATATTGTTGTGCTTGCGTCAATGGCATCCAGCTAGAAGTTTGATCGATGTTTAACATTGTAAACCTCATGAATTCATCATAGAAAATAGAATAAAAAATAAAAAAACAGATAAAGCTTTCTTCTATGTTTGTGATAGGTGTTCATACAATGTTAAGCCACGATATTCCCGTCTGAACAAGCCAATGCATAATCGCCTATTTATTCCCATGACATTTATTCTCCTGTTTGATCACCATTTTTCGTTGATTGTTTCTGGCTGAAATCTGAATTGGTTTTATATCTGAGAAAATGAAACATTTGTTGTGTGATACAACAAGAATGTGACGTATTTCGTGATCAGCGTTATTGTATATGATAATCATTATTAATCTCATTGTCGGATATTAGACAAAATGATACATTACGTCCACTTTGGATTATCTGAATGGGTATGCGGGGTTTCTGCATCGCAGATCCACAATCACTGTCTGAGAATGCCAGAATGAAATCGATATTAACCCTTGTATATGGCTTGGTAATTACTCTGGTCACTCTATTTGGGGGGACTGTTTATGCTGTAAACGCGAAAAATGCAGCTCAGACGGAAAGCCTTTCCTGGCCAAGAGATTTTAAAAATGCTGATGGCGCTATCACCACAATTCCGACAAAACCTCAGCGTATTTTATCGACCACTGTTTCGATAACCGGAATCCTGTTATCGATTGACGCGCCTGTGGTTGCGAGTGCAACGGCCACGAATGGGAAATTTTTTGCGCAATGGGACAAAGTGGCTCAAGAGCGGAAAATTGAAAAGCTCTGGTCAGCCGGCAATATTGATCTGGAAATGGCTTATGTTGTCGCGCCCGATTTGATCGTGGTTTCTATGAGCGGCGCTGATTCCGCATATGCTCAGGTAGAACAACTTAAACAAATCGCGCCTACGATTATCTTAGATTATGGTAAACAGACATGGCAGGATTTGGCGACTGAATTAGGAAAGGCGACAGGGCTTGAAGATAAAGTTGCGGCCAGAATTACTGGTTTTGATCATTATCTTGCTGAGTGCCGGGCAAAAATTGCTATCCCCGAAGGTAAGGTTAATATTATCAGCTATGCGGGGCCGGGAACCATTAACCCCATATCAACGAGTATAAGCCCGCATGCTTTGTTGCTTTCACAGCTTGGGTTTACTATCGAGTCGGCAGATCCGGCTTGGCATAATAATGCGAATAAAACCGGTGACTTTGTTTGGGCGCAATATGAAAATATTACTCAGTTAACCGCGCCAACGACATTTCTTTTAAGTGCAGGAGAGCGCAGAGCGGCTGAATTCTTAAAGGATCCTGTGCTCGCTAATTTGGCCTCAGTCAAAACAGGGCAAGTCTATGGTCTTGGTGTGAATTCGTTTCGAATTGACTATTACAGTGCAAAAGAAATTGCCGATAGCATTGTTAAACGGTTTGGCATTAAGCCGAAAGCGAAATAACTTAGCAATTGTTTGAGTTGGATATGAAAAAATTGATTTTTTCAGTTGCTAATTCTGTTGCGCAATCCGATAACCGGCAATTCAAATTTCAGCGAAAAGGGTTGCTGATTTGCGGGTTATTACTTGTGGTATTTTCAGTTTTTAGTCTTTTTGTCGGGACCCGCCCTGTCACGATTAAAGTTACCTGGGAGGCATTCACCGCTTTTAATCCTGCCAATAGTGAACATTTATTGGTTCGTTATCTGAGAGTGCCTCGTACTTTGCTGGCGATTATCGTTGGTTGTTCATTGGGTGTCGCTGGCGCCATTATGCAGGCGCTTACCCGTAATCCACTGGCTGATCCGGGTATCTTGGGCGTCAATGCCGGGGCTGCGCTTTCCATTGTCTCAGCAATTGCTTTTTTTGGCATTTCCGATGTTATTGGCTATATGTGGTTTGGTCTGGCAGGGGCGACAATTGCAGGTGGTGGCGTGTATCTGCTTGGGGGGATCCGGCATGGGTTGAACCCGGTAAGAATGGTATTGGCGGGCGCTGCACTGTCCGTTGTATTACTTGCTGTCACCCAGATTATCACCATAAACAGTGAAGATGAGGTATTTAATCAATTCCGGCACTGGGTGGTGGGTTCACTTCAAGGGCGAGGTTATGAGGTGCTTTTCCCTGTTTCTATACTGGCGGCCTCCGGAGTGATAATTGCTTTAATGCTGACAAAGTCTCTTGATACGGTAGCACTTGGTCATGATCTGGGAAAATCATTGGGTGTTAGCCAAACCAAAGTCTGGATTCTATCTGCACTGGTCATCATTATATTATCTGGCGGCGCTACGGCGGCGGCGGGGCCCATTAGTTTCATCGGTCTGACCGCCCCTCATTTTGCCCGTTTAATTGCAGGGCCTGATTATCGTTGGGTACTTCCTTATTCTATGCTGATATCTGGCGTTATGGTGGTAGCTGCTGATAGTCTGGGACGAGTTGTAGGATATCCTGGGGAAATTAGTGTTGGCATTATGGTGTCGCTAATCGGGGGACCGTTCTTTGTTTTCTTGGTCAGAAAATGGAAAATTGTTCAATTATGAGCAGACGGAATGATTGTGAGACCGAGGTTAATATTTCCGGTAAGGTCTGGCGACAAGGAAAAGTGTCTCTTGTTTTTGTTCCCAGAAATCTTATGGTGATTTGCGCCATATTGTTGTTGATTATGGTATTAGCGCTTTTTTCCATGACTATTGGTAAATTCAATATCACCATCGAACAAATTATCACTATTTTCTGGGGACGGGGCTCGGGTACAATCAGCGAAAAGATTATCATGGATATTCGTTTACCTCGCGTGTTAACCGCAATTTTTGTTGGCGCGGCGCTGGGGGTATCTGGTGCGGTTTTTCAGTCCATTTCCAGAAATGCGTTAGGTTCTCCAGATGTGATTGGTTTTACAGCTGGTGCGGCGACGGGGGCGATTCTACAGATAGTTTTATTTGATAATAGTGCAGTGCAAGTAGCGATTGCTGCTGTTGCCGGAGGGACGTTGACCGCAGTGGTAGTGTATCTGTTATCTTTAAAATCCGGTGCAATAGGTGGGTATCGCCTCATCCTGACGGGGATTGGTGTAGGTTCAGTGCTAAGTGCCTTGAATGGCTTATTACTGGTAAAAGGAAATCTCGATAATGCCGTGATGGCAAATTTGTGGCTTGCCGGATCACTTAATGCCCGAACATGGATACATGTTTTCCCTGTTTTAATGGGAGTTGTATTGCTGGTGCCTTTGGTTCTTTTTATGGCAAGGAAACTGAGCATTATCGAGATGGGGGATGATATTGCCAGTCAGCTTGGTATTAGGGTGGAACGCGTTCGTCTTATTATGATTTTTTGCGCTGTGGTTTTAGCGGCTCTTGCCACTGGCGCCGCAGGACCGATTGCTTTTGTTGCTTTGGCCGCTCCTCAACTTGTGGTTCGTCTGACCCGTTCGAGAAATATGCCGGTTATCAGTGCCGCACTAATGGGTGCTTGCCTTTTGCTGTCAGCTGATCTGTTTACGCAGCTTTTACCTTTACGAGCGGCAATTCCTATTGGGCTTATGACGGGGCTCATTGGCGGAATTTATTTGATTTGGTTGTTGACTCGTTCTCGGCAAATTTAGCAAAAACCGCCGTGAATTTTCTCCTAATGTGGGCGGAGATATCTGGGAGTAAGTCATTCAAGTAACAAATATAATAATATATTTGTTGGAGTCTTTATCTGTCTCAATTGATGGAATATTTTCGTTATTTATATTATTAACTTAGTCTGTGAATTATTTCTTTATTTTCCCGATTTTTTTAGGTTTCAAATTAATTCCATAAAATATAGGGATATACTTTCAGTCAATTTTTTCTGGCTAAATATCGTCCTAAGACCACAGATTTTATCGAATTATATTTTGTTTTTTTTATTTCCTTAAAATAATGAATTGTTTTATATAGGAAATTTATTTTTCTGTTGCATTGATCACAGTTAGTGATAATGATTTTTATTTACATACAATAATGCACCTTGTTATGATAATTATTACTATTTAAGAAATATTATAACAAAGAAACACCGAAGAGTAATAATAACATTACGAAACTACTCTATATGAAATTAGCATGGGTTGAATCGCACCATGTTTTTCCAGACTGGGATCCACCGGTCAGCAATGTCACGATTTAACTTATTTAATTTTATTAAAACGATTTCGTGTAAGCTGGCTAAAGGAGAAAGATGAATGAATAGGTTGCACTCAACTCTGCAACATGATGTATCAGAAAAAGAACATACTGAAAAATCGAATTTTGTAGGTATTTTTGGGGCTTTATTTTTTAGTGCTATTGTTCTGACAGGAACTGACGCTATTGCGGCAGAGGAAAAGAACACACAAAAAGCCCAAAAAGGAAATACCAAGGCAGAAGAAGATGTATTAGTGGTGACTGGAGAGAAAGTCAATCGCTCTATTTATGATAGTGGTTCAAGCGTCGAGGTTTATAATCTTCGCAAAATGAAATCTATTCCTAATCCTGATGTTAACATGCTGCTGCAAATGACGCCGAACGTGGTTGATAATGGTATTAGTAATGCTCTTCCCGCCGTTCGCGGTGTTGATGGTTCAGGTCCTTCACAAGGGGGAATGGCTTTCATTAGTGGGACGCGTCCCAGAATCAACGTCTCTATTGATGGGCGTTCGTTTACCTATAATGAATTAGCTTTCGGTACGCAATCTTTGTGGGATATAGAGAGTGTCGAAGTATTTCGTGATCCACAAAGTTATATTCAGGGAAGGAACGCAATTGCAGGCGCGGTGATCATTAAATCACTCGATCCTACCTTTTATTGGGAGAGCGCAATCAAAAGTGGGTTCGCTAATCAGGGCTATCAGCAAGTCGCTGCGATGGCTTCCGGCCCTTTGATTGACGATCAACTGGCTTTCCGTCTTAGTGTCGATCGCCAAAATCGCGATAGCTTTGCTAACCTGGTTTCTTATGATCCTGCTGGCGATCCGCACAAAATTGAATCAACAACGGTCCGAGCGAAGCTGCTGTTTGAACCACTGTCCATTCCTGAGTTATCCACGAAATTAACGGTTAACCATCTTGATAGTCGTGCTCCCCAGAACGAAGCATACAATCCAAGAGATACGCTTAATTTAAGGCATGAGCTGTTCAGGCCAGTTATAGAGCGAAAAACGACCAGTGGGATCTGGGATATTTCATGGGCTTTGTCGGATACTATGAGTCTGGAAAATAAATTAATTTATACCGATCTTGCTTATCACAGATTAACCTCGTCTAAAATTCCAAAGGCTGATACTGATGGTAAAGAGTTAGAAGTTGAACCTATTATCCGTTTTCAAGGGCTTAATAATAGGCTGAATGGTTTGGTGGGTGTGCGTTATTTCAATGGTAAACAGGATGAATCTATCAATCTTTTCGGGGGCAGCAAGTTTGATGATAAAACGGAAACAGCCTCTGCCTATACTGTCTTGACCTACACGGTTGTTCCTGAAATTGATGTGACTTTATCAAGCCGCTTTGAGCGTGAACACAGAACACGTAAAGGGGGAAGCGAAAGTGTAGCAATCGATTTTGATAAAACCTATAACGCTTTTCTGCCTAAAATTGATGTAGCCTGGAAACCGCAGAAAGATCAAACCGTTGGGGTATCTGTTGGTAGAGGTTATAACGCAGGAGGGGCGGGAGTGACCTTTGGCAATCCTGTCATTAGTTATACCTATGACCCTGAATATGTCTGGAACTACAGCCTTTATACACGTAACAGCTTGCTGGATGGTAAACTGGAACTCACCTCTAATCTTTTCTATAACGATTATAAGGACATGCAGTTACCTTACTATCTGTCACTCGATTCAACCATGATTCGGAATGCTAATAAGGTTGAAACGTATGGTGCAGAAATCGGTGCCCGTTGGCTGCCGGTCGAAAAACTTGAGCTAAACGCTAATGTTGGCTTACTGAAAACGAAGATTAAAAGTTTCGCGGAGAGTGGTGTTCAGGGTAATGAATTACCTCGGGCGCCGGGATATACCGCAAACCTCCTGGCTAAATATTTACTGACAGACGATATTGATGTTAGCGGCAATGTTATGTTCTCAGATACTTATTACTCTCAGTATGACAATTCTGCCCGTGGAAAAATCCCAGCATATTGGATAGCTAACCTTCAACTTGGTTATAACTTCAAGTGGGGACGCGCCACATTATTTGCTCAGAATCTGTTTGACTCTGATAAACGTTTATTAGTTCCGGATAATAACGTTAATTCGATAATTTATCAGCGTCCGAGAATGATTGGTGCAACGTTTGAACTGAAGTTTTAAGGTGATTAGTCAATTGGTTAGGACATTAATTCAATAAGTAACCGGACAGTGGTGTGAAACTTATTCTACCCGACAGAAAATGGAGGGCGGTTGTATGAGTGGGATCACATCTTCTGTCCGGAAAATGGTAAAAGATTAATATGTAGATGTAGCCCTGCGTTGACTGGAGAAGCGGGAATATGGCAAGAGAGTTTAAGCGGATACTGACAGATGATGAAGCATTGCTTTTGGATGAGGTATTCAATGCCCATGCTGATGGTCATTTATCTTCGGAAGCCCAAGAAACTGAAAAGGATTTAACTGAATTTGAAGAGATGGTGTGGCTTCATCATCAACAGGATCCTGATGTTTCAGGTCAGTTTGCCTGTGCCTGGTCATTGACAGGAAATATCAACATAGGCCGACTCATCAGGGCATTAGAGCTTCTTACTAAAGAGATAGTTGGAATTAATGTTAGGTATCGTTTTGATGATGAAGGCGATTTGCATAAATATTGCGATCCAACAGCGGATTCTCCTATCGAAATTTATCAGATTCAGTCTGATGAAGAAGCGATAAATAGGCTACTTAAGGATCAGTGCAAACCTATCAGGCTTGATGAACATCCACCTGTCAAATTCATGTTGTTTATGAATGGCAAGCATGGGGTTATTTTAGGTGTGATTGTGCATCATATTCTAAGAGATAGTGTGTCATGGCCTCAGATGTTTACCATGCTTTCTGATGTCTATAATAATGGCCTGAAGACTATCGGATTTGGCAAGGAAGATTTATTTCGCAAGGCAATCCCGGCTAAATGGTTATCATGTGAGTCTGGAAAGATTGGCATTCCCTGGCTCTATAAATCCGATACCGCCAGAGGGGCGCTAATTAAAGAAACGGGTAAAATCAGTTGCCTTGATGATTCTCTTCATCATCGTCTTGTGGGCAGATATCGTACTACAATCAATGTTGATGCACTTGCTCCATTGTTGCCTGCGGAAAACACAGCATATTCAGCCTTGGCAACAGTAACCGCATTATTTGGTTACTATATTGCTATGATAGGCTCTCATTTGGACGTGAATATCAGTGTGTCGTGCGACCCGGAATATACACATGATGAACTCAACAGCCCATTTTTCTACCCAGAATTAATGTCGTTGCGTGTGTGCCGGGATGACAAAAGCCTGGATAAAATAATTGCCGATCTTGAAAGGCAGATAGAAAGCGGCAATCTACAAACTGGCAATGAGATGGAGTTCGGGCATGACAGCCCGCATATCCTTGTGACTTGGCTTAATCAATCCCAGCCGTCGCTTAGGTTGAATGATGCAATGGTTGAGTTATTACCTATTCCACCGTTAAACGCGCATTTTGATATCTCGCTGGCAGCTGGAAATGTAAATGATGGGCGATGGTTTCTTGAATTAATAACGGGCCCGTCAGTATCCGCACATATTGGCGCGTTTTTGTTAGAAGGTTTTTGTACATTTATTCATGAACAAGATGTCACTATTGCGCCAGAACTTACGTCTGTTTTTTCGCTTCCAACGAAGAAAAAACATGAAGATATCAGTGATACAGCACTTATTATCGCCAAACAACAAAAAGAACATAAGGCAACTGACAAAAGCGATAGCCATCGTAAAATAGCCAATATTATCCTGAATGAATTCAGGCAAGCGCTCTCCTCACCGGAAATGACAGCCAGTGATGACTTTTTCGATCTTGGCGGGCATTCACTCATTGCCACCCGCGTGATAGGCAGATTACTGAGCTTACATAATATAGAGATCCATATTAACCATCTCTTTAGTTATCCGACCGCGTTGAAACTTGCCGAATATGCGCAATGTCATGATCCTATTGATGAAAACAAAGATGAATTGAGGGAAGAACAATTTGAAGAAGGTATTTCGGTTGTCGCCCCTTTATCTCTTGCGCAAAAATCTCTATGGAAAGCGTATGCGGCATTTGATTTCAACGATATCTTCAACTTACCTTTTATTTTAAAATTTTCTGCAATTATTAATGAGCAGGTACTTAAGCAAGCTTTTTTTGATGTACTGCAAAGACATTCTGTATTGCGTAGCCTATTTTATCAGGAAGAGGGCGAAGTCTATCAACGTGTCGTTCCAATGAAGGACTTATCGGGCTATCAGTGGTTTTGGGGTTCTCATGAATATGGTCTCCTTTCCTCAGAAGAAATATTAAAAAAAGAGGGGAAATATCTGTTTGATCTATCTGAAGAACTGCCTTTGCGCATTAAATTTGTCACCGATAACGCTTCAGGGCAGCAGTTTTTATCCATGTTATTTCATCATGTGGCACTTGATGAATGGTCTGTTACTTTGCTGATGGAAGAGCTGAAACATGCCTATAAATATAGGTTGATAAATGAGACGCCAACATGGCAAGAGCAACCTTTACCATTCCTTCAATATGCAATCAGGCAAAATAGTGAGGGAATGAATCAGTCTCATCTTGATTATTGGGTTAATAATTTACGGGGCGCGCCAAGCGGGGAACCCATTTTTAAAAATGCGGCCACCGAGTTATCTGGGCAGGCGAATTCCTGTGAAGGCATTGAGTTTGGGATTGAAAAAGTGGTGGCTCAAGGCTTGCAGTCACTTGCCAGAAAAAATGGCGCTTCATTCTTTAATATTCTTTACGCCAGTATTGTTGCATCGCTCAATTTACTGGGGGCAACCGATGATCTTATGGTGGGAACATCGGCTTCAGGACGTGATGACGCGAGCTTCTTTGACACTGTTGGTTATTTTACTACGGTTGTGATACACAGGGTTCGCTTTACTGAACAGATGACATTTACTGATCTGATCACTCAGGTTAAGAACAACATCAATGACTCGTTGCCTTATACCGATATTCCTATTGATCTGATTGAAGAAGCCTTATCAGGCCATGCAGATCAAGGAAAAGATCATTTATTCGAGGTATATATTCAGTTACATGCAAAAAATAGTTTGAGTGGTGAGTTCCATATGTTGGATGGAAGCCATATTGCATTTCAGCAGATTGTTTTGGAAAAGCAGGAATCGTTACTGGGGCTCCACTTTGAAATTATGGAAGAGATGATTGCAGGTGAAGAAATGGTACGTGTTTTGTTTAATTATCGTTCAGATCGTTATAGTGCGGCTCAAATTGCTCAAATATCAGAGACTATCAATGGTATTTTGAGGCTGTTTGCAAAAACACAGGATAGCAATATACCGCTTAGGACGATCTTGCCAAGATTATCCGAGCGCATAGAAACCTTTTGAATACCAGAGTTTCTATTCAACACTGAATAATCCTCTTGCAGTCTGCATTGATATGAATCTTGATGCAGACTGATTAATAACGTTTTTGTGAGAGAATTGATGACAACGCTAACGCTAAAACATGATAACCAAAGTGTTTTATCACCTTGTCGCTTGAGTGTGGAAGAATTGCGTCTGGGCTACGGTGAACATATTGTCTGTGATGAACTGAATCTGCGTATCCCTGATGGTCGTTTTACCGTGATTATCGGTCCTAATGGCTGTGGTAAATCCACGCTGTTGAGAAGTTTATGTCGTCTGCTGCGTCCGGAATATGGCAGGGTTTGCCTTGATGGTCATGATATTCACGCTATACCAACACGCGCTTTGGCCCGTCAGCTGGGGTTATTACCGCAAAGTGTGCAGGCTCCTCAGGGGATCAAAGTGGTTGATTTAGTCGCGCGCGGGCGTTTTCCCCACCAGCGGTTATTACGTCAATGGAGTCATGAGGATTATGAAGCGGTGCGCCAGGCAATGGATGCGACCGGTGTGACCCAGCTTGCTGAATGTGTTGTTGATGAACTTTCAGGTGGGCAGCGCCAACGGGTTTGGGTTGCTATGGTGCTGGCTCAGCAAACGCCATTGTTACTGCTTGATGAACCGACAACCTATCTTGATATTGCTCATCAAATTGAGTTGCTTGAGCTGTTTTGTCGCCTTAATCAAGGATCCGGATATACGCTTATTGCTGTGCTTCATGATTTGAATCAGGCTTGCCGGTATGCAGATCATTTGATTGTGATGGCGGGGGGACGGATTGTGGTGGAAGGGGCGCCTGGTGAGATCATTACAACAACGTTAGTCTCTGAGGTTTTTGGACTCGATTGTGTCATTATTGATGATCCCGTCAGCCATACCCCCTTAATTATTCCGCAGGGACGGCGTTTTACAAAGGGATAGATATGATTTTTAAATGTATTTTTTAATAATAATATTGATGATTATTATCATTAAAATAATATTAATATCGTTGAGCTATGCCTGATAGATTCAATCAACAACTTTTAATATCAGGCAGAATAACAGGATGGCGCGAAATGAGATCTCCAAATGGAATAAGGGGGGAATGTTTTAAATATATACATTTTTATAAAATTAAATCATATCGAAGTTTTATTATTGGCAATTTACGTCGTTATTTTATTTATAGCAAGTGGTGCAAAGTTATGTCGAGGCAAGAATTCCATTTTCGTGGTCACACGATTAACAGATAGAGGTAAAACTTGTGCCAGATCTATATAGAGATACTTTGCTGACTGGTTTTAATGATCTTAATAATAAGGATTTTCTGTTTCTTTCATCCAGTAAAAGTCTATTGGCACAAGGGCAATATGCGATTGTGTCAAGGCCACTTAATGATGCAGCAAACCCTGATAGCCTGATTCAGCAAGAAATACGTCAATTATTCCAACAAGCGAAGAGTGATGGGATTGAAAATCCTGTTCTGGTGGGGGCAATTCCATTCGATAAACAGCAAAATGCGGCGCTTTTTGTCCCTGAACAATGCAATTGGTTCCAAAGAAAGCAGTTTCCCTCGCTTATTGCCAATTCAATCTATACAGAAAAAAGACGTACCCAGTGGCCTGATAAAGCACACTTTAGCCAGATGGTGAACACTGCGATTGATGCAATGCGCAATCATACATTAGACAAAGTTGTTCTTTCGCGGCTACTCGATATTGAAACCCATCAGCCATTAGATTCAATTCAACTATTACGGCATCTTAATCGGCAAAATAGTTGGTGTTATAACTTCCATGTTCCGTTGGAAAATGGAGCATTGATTGGGGCGAGCCCAGAATTATTAGTGCGTAAACAGGGCAATACTATCTTTTCTCAGCCGCTGGCAGGCTCTGCAAAGCGCAGTGAAAACCAGCAAGATGATTACAAATTACGCCAGGCGCTTATTCAGTCCGTCAAAGATAATTATGAGCATCGGTTGGTAACCGATATGATGAGAAACGTACTTGAAAGCCGTTGTCAAAAATTACATATCTCTGAAATGCCTTCCACCATCAGCACGCCAGTACTTTGGCACCTTGCCACCGATATTGAGGGAGAGTTAAAGGCGCCACAGGAAAATGCACTTTCTGTTGCTTGCCTGCTTCATCCTACTCCGGCCCTCTGTGGCACACCGTATCAGACCGCGAAAAACTTAATTGAGGAATTAGAGCCGTTTAAACGAAACCTCTTTGGCGGCATTGTGGGGTGGTGTGACGAGAAAGGGAATGGTGAGTGGGTGGTGACTATCCGCTGTGGTGAAGTGAATGGTTCACGGGTAAGACTATTTGCGGGAGCTGGCATTGTGCCTGATTCGAAACCAGAGTCAGAGTGGCAGGAAACAGAGGTTAAGTTTTCAACGATGATGCGTGCATTCGAGTTTTCACAGGAGGCATGCCCAGCATGATAGTTGAATTTAATCGTTGGCCGAAAGCGCTGGAACAGCGCTATCGTCAGTGTGGTTATTGGATAGATCTCCCGCTTAGTGACATTTTGACCCGTCAGTCAAACAACGGGCAAATTGCGCTTATCTGTGGAGATCGTCAGTTCAGCTATGCTGAACTTAACCTGTTGGTGGATAGTTTGGCCGCAGCATTACAACGACAAGGCGTTAAACGAGGACAAACTGCCTTAATTCAATTGGGGAATGGGGCCGAGTTTTATATTGTTTTCTTTGCTTTATTACGGCTTGGGGTCGTTCCGGTCAACGCTATATTTAGCCATCAGCGCAGTGAACTTTGTGCTTATGCTGATCAGATTAACCCCGCACTGTTGATTGCTGATCGCAACCATTCCTTGTTTAGCGACGACAATTTTATTGATGAGCTCAGAGCCTGTACGCCGTCTTTGCGTCACGTTGTCTTATTTGGTGATAATGGCAGTATTCTGGATTTTGAGACGCTATTGGCAGAAGGCGCGGATGATTTTATCGCTGATCCAACACCGGCTGATGAAGTCGCATTTTTCCAATTGTCGGGGGGGAGTACAGGGACACCTAAACTTATTCCCCGAACGCATAATGATTATTATTACAGTATTCGCGCCAGTGTGGAAATTTGCCAGTTTAATGCTGAAACTCGCTATTTATGCGCACTTCCTGCTGCGCATAACTTTCCTATGAGCTCACCGGGGGCATTAGGGGCGTTTTACAGCGGAGGGCAAGTTATTTTAGCGAATAACCCCAGCGCTGATTGCTGTTTTCCGCTTATCCAACAACATCAGGTGAATGTTACTGCATTGATACCGCCAGCAGTCAGTGTATGGCTTGAAGCGATAGCGCTTAGTGGTAACCGTGACGCACTAAAAAGCTTGCGACTGCTACAGGTCGGTGGGGCAAGGTTAAGTGAGAACCTGGCAAGACGTATTCCAAAAGAGATGGAATGCCAGCTACAACAAGTTTTCGGTATGGCTGAAGGATTAGTGAACTATACCCGGCTGGATGATGACGAACGGCATATTTTTACGACGCAAGGCCGTCCGACCAGTCAGGATGATGAAGTTTGGGTTGCTGATAACGATGGCAATCCTGTTCCTCCCGGCGTCGCTGGCCGATTGATGACTCAGGGGCCTTATACCTTCCGCGGATATTACCGCAGTCCACAGCATAATCAGCAATGTTTTGACAGTAATGGGTTCTACTGTTCTGGTGATCTCGTCATCATAGCGCCTGATGGTTATTTACAAGTCGTGGGGCGTGAAAAAGATCAAATCAATCGCGGTGGGGAAAAAATTGCGGCTGAGGAAATTGAGAATCTGCTGCTTCGGCACCCTGATGTCATTTATGCCGCGCTTGTCGCTATTCCTGATTCGCTAATGGGTGAAAAAAGCTGTGCTTTTGTCGTATTACGAAAACCGATAAAAGCCGTAGTCTTACGGCGTTATCTGCGTGAGCAGGGAATAGCAGATTATAAATTACCTGACCGGTTTGAACCTATTCCCTCACTGCCGATAACACCTGTCGGAAAAATAGACAAGCAACAATTACGTCAACTTGCTAAACAATTTGTTCAGCCATCACTCGTTGGAGAAAGAAATGAGTATTCCTAAACTTAATAGTTATGACTTACCTGTGGCAGAAGGACTTCCGACAAACAAGGTCAATTGGTCGTTGGATAAAAATCGGGCTGCGTTATTAATTCATGATATGCAAAATTACTTTCTTAACTTCTGGGAAGAAAATAGTCCATTAATTGATCAAATCGTGACTAATATTGCCAAGTTGATAGAAATCTGCCGGGAAAATGGAATACCGGTATTTTATTCCGCTCAACCTAACCAGCAGAGTGATGAGGAGAGGGCGCTGTTAAATGATATGTGGGGACCAGGGCTGAACTGCCACCCTGAACTACAAAAAATTACAGATGCGCTTGCACCGCAGGCGGGTGATATTGTCATGGATAAATGGCGATATAGCGCATTTCAGCGCACTGATTTTGAGCAACAGCTCAAAATAGCTGGGCGTGATCAACTTATTATCTGTGGCGTTTATGCGCATATTGGCTGTTTAATGACGGCGACTGACGCGTTCATGCGTGATATACAGCCCTTTATGGTTGCGGATGCTTTAGCCGATTTCAGTTATGAAGAACATATGATGGCGCTTAAATATACCGTTGGGCGCTGTGGGCGTGTAGAGACTACCGAGCAGCTTCTTGTTGCCTTAGATGTAAAACAAGAGCAATGGAATAAAACCCGCCTCAAAGCGCTATTACTGCCTTTGTTAGATGAGGATAGCGATGATATTGGTGATGATGAGAACTTGCTTGATTATGGGCTGGATTCTGTACGCATTATGTCTCTCATTTCCCATTGGCGCCAGCAAGGATATGAAGTGGATTTCATTTCGTTAATGAAAAATCCGACAATAAATGGTTGGATGGCATTATTCACTGAGCGTCAGGGAGCCTGAAATGAGTATTGCGCTTGATTTTAGCGATAAAATTGTCTGGATAACTGGCGCTGGCAGCGGTATTGGTTATCAGACGGCTTACCGTTTTCAGCAAGCGGGCGCGAAGGTAATTGGGTTTGACATCACGTTCCCTGAGGGGGATTTGCCTTTTACGCCGTATTTGCTTGATATCAGTGATCCTATTGCCGTTTCGCGTTGTTGTGAACAACTCCTTGCACAACAACCGCAACTAGATGTGCTGGTCAATGGTGCAGGAATATTACGTCTTGGCACGATTGAAGAGACAACATTTAACGATTGGCAACAGTGCTTGTCTGTCAATGCGGGAGGGGTATTCAATCTATTTCAGGCGACTATTCCCCAGTTTCAACGCCAAAAGGCGGGGGCAATTGTCACTATTGCATCAAATGCGGCTCATGTTCCTCGTGTTGGCATGTCGGCCTATTGTGCTTCTAAAGCTGCACTGCGTAGTCTCTGCCTGAGTGTTGGGCTGGAATTAGCGCCTTATGGCGTTCGTTGTAATCTTATTTCACCAGGATCGACAGATACACCAATGCAGCGTGGTATGTGGCAAACCGGAGCGTCTAAACAGCAAGTCATTCAGGGATCTCCTGAATTATTTAAACTTGGCATCCCACTTGGGAAGATAGCGACGTCAACAGAAATTGCTGATGCGGTCTTGTTTATGGCTTCTGATCTCGCCGGCCATATTACTTTACAAGATATTGTCATCGATGGTGGTGCAACGCTTGGCGCTTAATCGCCTGTTATGATGAATAAAGTGCTGTATTAGAGATTGCTGGAAATGAAAATACTTTTTATCATTTCCAGCATTTGAAATCTTCAATACAGACTTAAGTTTTCGGGGCAGTTCATCAGGACTGGATTTTACTTTTTATGGTGATTTTCATCATGAAAAGTGATTTTTAATTGGTAGATTCAATTATTAGAAACCATTCCCTATAATTTATGCCAATTACTCATAAAATATCGATAAGCTCGCTTTTATACGAGCTTTTATTAAGTCAAAAAGAGGATTAAAAAACAGCTTTTTATCAACATTCAAAGATGGTGAAATTTTAACGCTATTATTCTTGCGGTTTTTCGGGCCAATTAATATCTGGTGCCGATGAAATATCAATCCGACTTAATAATACCAGATACTTTTTCCAACCCAACAATAACGTTTTTTCAGCTTCTGATGCCATTTCAGTTTCAACCGCATATTGCAGCACAGTTATAACTTCATCGGCTTGTCGGCGAAGAGCGGCACGTTGTTGTTCTGCCTGTTTAATTTGACTGACTTTTTGCGCTTCAACATCTATTACCCATATTTCACCATCCCACTTATCAAACTCGGTAGCCGGTTGCTTGAATGTCAATGTTTCTGGTAATTCGCCCAATTCAGTCACTTCTTGTTGTGCACCTGTCTGCGTGTTGTGAGCTATTTTCCCTCGGTGGTCAGGTATGATTTCCCAATAACTTCCGTCCTCACTGCGGCGCACTGCCATATTATCAGCATTGGGAAGGTCTGGCGCGTCAAGGTAAGAATGTGCTGACAAACCTACACCTTCTGCAACATATTCGAAATCAGTCCCAGCGAATTCCCTCGAATAAGTATTAGCATGATAAACCTTTATCCAGCCAGCTTGAGTTGCTAATCCATCTTCACCTAATATGGCGGTTTCTGAATCTGAAATATAATTTTGTGTCATTATTATTCTGCCTTTACGATGTAGTTAAATGCGATATTGCGAGGTCTTGATACGCCTAGATATCCCTTACTCGCTACTCCAGTCGGCCTACCTCCAGTATATTTAACTCTTGTCGAAATATCGCTACTTCCGGGAACATCCCACTTCAATTTTTCACGATCATTGAGTGAGAAGGTAACAATATTATCGCCATAACCAACTTCCTGTACCAAATAAGCCCCTTCTTGCCATGACAATAATGATCGAGATGGATCTACCCCTCTACTATCATCCCAGCCCCGGATAAACTCGCCTCTTAAATCGGGCAATCTACCGTCAGGATAAGCTTCCGCTAACGTTGGGTACTGTGATCTATTAAAAGCTGAACCATTACAAGTGAAATAGCCTATAGGTGGATTGGGCAATGGCCAGGGAATAGGAGCGCCAACAGGAACTTCACTGATTGTTTTAATCAGTTTATCTACCTCTGCTCGTGTATAGACTTCTGTTCGAGTATATGCTCCCACATCACTCGCATTTAGATTAATATCTTCAGTTAACGCCTTACCATTTATTTTCCGGCTATTGGGTATTTTACTGTTAATATTTTCACGCAATGAATTCATGATTTCCTGAGCAAGTTTTTGTGTCACTGCCAATGTGTCATCATTACCAGTCTCATTGGTCAGTTGAACAACACCTTTTTGTGTTAACGAGGCATCGGGAACTCCTACAGCAATTTTCTGTTCTAAGGCTTTGTTTAATTGAGCGGTGAGTTTGGCTATATTACCATCATCCAAAATATCATCACTAAATTGTGTCGCAATAAAATTGGCTACAACAGAGGCTATTGTTGATGATTGGCGTAATACCTTATTTAATACATGGGTGGAGATGTTATTTTGTGGAAACCCAGTCTGAATATTTTGACTTTCTTCATATCTTTCTTGACTCACTACATTAGCATGATCACTAATGGAAAAAGCCTTAAAATCATTCTTCTGGCTCATATACTCCTCTTGAGTTGAATAATGTTTCTATGTGATTAATATGTTAAATTATCGTACAGGTGATTTCTCTCAATTGGTACCAATTATAGTCTAGCTCAGAAAAATAATAATTGAGTGTTTTTATAACTTACAGGGTTAATTATTTTTGTATAAGGGAAAGGGAGTATTAATGGCTGTGAACTATTACCCACCTATTTCCTCTTGGGTTTTTTATATTTCATGATGTTACTGTGACTCACTGGAAAATAAATTCATATGACAATAAAGTTAAAATCTGAAAATCAGTATATCTGGGTTTTCATTAAAAAACTTTTAGTTGGAAGTATATAGGCAAGCCAGTTTTCCTTCGTCGCTTTTCAAGTCTTGAATATACTCACACACCGAAATCTTTCCCTCTAATACCTTGGTATTCACGCTTTTTAAATAATTATAGGAAATTAAGTAAATATAAAATAAGCAAAGTATAGAATCGTTGATAAATAAATTAAATATAGCAGGGTAAATTAAAGTGGAATCCTGTCCTGCTTTTTATGATTGTCAGGCTTTAAACTGTTATTAAAAGTCATTGTTTTAACTTGTGGCTTTAATCGGTATAAGGTTTTCACCGTTTTTTTACTGCTTTTAACGCCGTTTTTTGTTAATTTTAATCATTATCAGATATTGTGTTTTACCTTTTAACGAAGGTTAATCATACCTGTTTTTTCAGGGTTTAAATCCTGCTAAATGAACTGTTTTATCCTTTTTTTAATTGCGTTATTTTTAGCGTTTTCTCCGTAAAATAACCGACGAGAAAGCCTTTAATGCTATTTGTTTTGATAACATTATTTTACGTGCAGATTTATTTTCAACTATTTATTAATGGTTGATGGTTTTCGATTAAATGTGATTGATTCACTTTATTAAAAGTTACATTTATTGAGTTAAACCTACCTTTTATATAAAAGCTTTAATATCTCTGTGTTAGCGCTTTTAAATGATTATGGCGAGTTAATTAAATGTAAAATAAGCGAAGTATAGAATCGCTGATAAATGAATTAAATATAGCAGAGTAAATAAAATGGAATCCTGTCCTGCTTTTTATGATTGTCAGGATTTAAACTGTTATTAAAAGTCATTGTTTTAACTTGTGGCTTTAATCGGTATAAGGTTTTTACCGTTGTTTTTACTGCTTTTAATGCCATTTTTTGTTAATTTTAATCATCACCAGATATCGTGTTTTATATTTTAACGAAGGTTAATCATACCCGTTTTTTCAGGGTTTAAATCCTGCTAAATGAACTGTTTTATCTTTTTTTAATTGCGTTATTTTTAGTGTTTTCTCCGTAAAATAATCGACGAGAAAATCTTTAATACCTATCTGTTCGGATAATGTTCCTTTACGTGCGGATTTTTTAAAACTCTTTATTAATGGTTGATGGTTTTCGATTAAATGTGATTAATTCTCTCTATTAAAAGTTACATTTATTGAGTTAAATCTACCTTTGATATAAAGTCTTTAATGTTTCTGTATTCTCATTTTTAAATGATTATGGCAATTTAGGTAAATGTAAAATAAGCAGAATATAGAATCGCTGTTAAATGAATCAAACTTGGCAGGATAAACAAAGTGAAATCCTGCCATGGCTTTTTATTATTTTCCGCTATTATTTGTTATAACGAAACTCCGGTGAGAGTTTACTTATTCCAAGTCCATTAACTTTTTTAACTTTAATTTGTACTGGTATCCGTTCTTTCATGGCTTCGACGTGGCTTATAACACCAATGGTTTTCCCAGAAGCATTCAGATGATCCAGAGCGTCGAGCGCAATATCGAGGGTTTCCGGATCAAGTGTGCCAAAGCCTTCATCCAGAAACAGCGAATCAATACAGGTTTTATTGCTGACTAAATCAGACAAAGCTAAAGCCAGAGCGAGGCTGACCAGAAAACTTTCACCACCGGAAAGCGTTTTGGTATCACGAATAGCATCGGCTTGCCAGGTATCAACGACTTGCAGTTCAAGACCATCACTGTTTTTGCGTTGTAAATAATAGCGTCCGTGAAGTTTTCTCAGCCGTTGATTGGCAAGATAAACCAGATGATCCAATGTGAGTCCTTGAGCAAAACGGCGGAATTTAGCGCCATCGGCTGAACCAATCAGGTTATTAAGGTAACTCCAGTCATCATAATTTTGTTGGCAATGGCTGATCTCTTCCAGCAAGGATTTCTGCTGTTGGCGTCGTACTGCGTCATTACCAAGCAGGTTTCTCAATTCTCCTTGTTGTAAGGTGTTTCTTTTCAGCTCATCAGTGATGTTTTCCAACTGTTCAGTCAGTTGTGATTTTGTATGTTGAGCAAGGAATTCAGGACGATTTTTCAGATGTTGCTGCTGGGCTTCTGCTGCTTTTTGACACAAGGTTTTGATCTGTATCTGTTGTTGTTCGAGCCGTTCTTTGAGTTGTTGCAACTCCTTACGTTGCTCTGGTGATAATAGGGCTGCTTCAAAGGTACTTTGATCGGTAAATATACTTTCAGCTAATGCAGAGTTGAAATTCTGTTCTGACTGCTGTTTTTGTTGTTCAGCTTGTTTGCTGCTTTTTTCAGTCTCATGAATTGCGCCGGTAAGCTGGCTGATACTGGATTGTGCTTGTTGCAGATGTGACAGCGCCTGTTTGTATTTTTCTTCCAACTGCTGAGAATGTTGCTGTAATGCCTGAGTAATTTTCGCGACCGACTGTTCACCAAATAGTTTTTGGCGCTGTTGTTGCGTCTCTGCGAGTTGCTGTTTCTGTTGTTGTTCTTTTTGATAAAATACGTTTAAACGGGATGTATATTCTTCTTTTTGTTTATTCAATGATTCAATCTGACTTTGAACGATGGCTTGTTCTTTCTGAATCTGTTGCCAATTTTCACGACAGTTTTGATATACCTGCCACTCATTTCTACGTTGTTGCAGCCAGTTTTCAGCATCATTCAGGATTGGTAGTGATAAGCCATATTTCTGTAATTCAGAAGTCATTTTTTCGATAATATCAGCCAGTTTACTCTGTTGTTGCTGTATCTCTGGTTGCAGTTCAGACTGGCCCTTTTTCAGGGCATTGTATTGTTGTTTATTCAGTTCAATTTGTTGCTCAATTTTTTTAATTTGTTCTTTATGGACTGTTAGCGTTTTTTCTGTTTTTTGATGTTCTTTTTCTGCCAGTTGAAACTCGGCTAATTGGGTCAGACAAAGCTGATAAGCCGATTGGTTCTGCTGTACAAATGCTTCAAGTGCCGGTTTATCTGAAGGAGAAATTTCAGTTTGTAATGTTTCGCAAGTTTGTTGCCATTGTTGAATTAATGAATTCAATGCTGGTTCAGCATCAGCAATTTCTTGCAAAATATGGTTGTATTGTTGCTGTTGAAATTCGTTTTTATTAACTAATGATATTCTGGTAGTTTGTAGTTCTTCAAATTCCTGACGTAAATCTTTTAGGCGTTGTTCTGATTTTGGTAGTTCAATCTTTTGATAAGCTTGAATAGCCGGATGATGTTCGGAACCGCAAAGTGGACAAGGAACGCCTTCTTTGAGTTGTGCCCGTTCTTTTTCCAAGCTGACAATTTTTTGTTCTAACTGAATACGTTGAGAAAGATCGGCTAAATGTTGCTGTTTGTCTGAGAGTTGTTTATCAATAGATCCAATTTGAACAGGCAGTTCCTTTAATAATTTTTCCGGTTGTTGTAAACGAACACGATTACTGGCAATTGTGGTTTGTAATTGCAGGATCTGCGGGGATAGTATTTCCAGTTTATGTTGTAGTGGCTGTCGTTCCTGATATTTAGTTAATTGTTTTTGTAATTTCTCCGGTGAATATTGTTTTTGCAGATGAAAAAATTGCTGCTCTGCCAGTTCAAATGCCAGTTTCAGAGGTTGGTTATTTTCAATCTGTTGTTTTAGGTCTGCTTCTTGTTTATGCAGGTTAGTGTTGAGCTGTGTGATTTCGGCGGTGAACTTGTCAATTTTTTGAGTCTGGTGATTAATCTGTTGTTGCTGTTCTTGCCACCAAGAGAATTGGTGTTGCCAGAAAGCAATTTTTTCACCGAAATATTGATGGTAAGTCTGTTGTTCGAAATAGTTTTCTAGTTGTTTTCTTTGACTGGTTAATGATAGGGCGTGCTGGTTTGCCGCGTTATATTGTTGATCATTGTTTTCAAACGCTATTTTCTGTTCGCCGATTTGTTGCAGTGTAAGATTAAGATCTTTAATCTGACTATCAATCTGATGCTCCAATGGGATCACCTGTTCTGATATCAGTTTTTCTTGTTGTTGCCGGTGTTGTTGATGTGCTTCTCTGGCTGAATCGGCATCAGTCACTTTTTGTTGTATCGGCGTGAATATCTGCTGCTGTTGATGAAGTTGCTGACGCATATCTTCCAACTGTTTATTGATTCTCTGATGTTCATACTGAGTTCGGTTTTTGTTATCCAATAATGGACGAAGTATTTCTGCTGGTTCACTGTTGGCCAGTTTTTGCAGCTGCGGCTCTGCATGGGTAAGCGCTTTTTCTGCTTGTTGTAAAGCAACCTGATTTTCAGTAGCAAATTGTTGAAGTTCTTCCTCTCGAATCAGCCATTGCTCCGAATGTTGCAGGGTTTTTATTTGTTGATTCAGTCGTGATTCAGAATCAGCGAGTTGTTGCTGTTGTTCGAGATATTGTTGATGCTGTTCTTCCGTTAACAAATCAATGGCAGAGGTTTTGGCTTGCAAAATACCCAGTTCTGACTGGGCTTCTTTATGTTGCTGGTAAATTTGTTGGGATAAAATACCGTAAATTTCAGTGCCAGTTAATTCTTCTAATAAATCAGCCCGTTCATTAGGTTGGGCATTGAGGAAAGCAGCGAAGTCTCCTTGGGATAACAGCATGGATTTGGTGAAACGACCGTAATCCAATCCGGTAATTTCGATAATTTTCTCTTTCTTATCCTGGATCTTATCTGCCAGAATTTTGCCGTTGCTGCTGAATGCGAGTTCCACTTTGGGGGCTTGCAGATTGCCGTCCGGCTGGTTGCGCGCTCGCCGTTGGCTCCAGAAAGCGCGGTAAGCGACACCTTTCACTTCAAACTCAACTTCTGCCAGGGATTCTGCTGTGTGGCGGGTCATCAGCTCATTTTGTGATGCTGAAACTGTCAGGCGCGGGGTTTCGTGATAAAGGGCAAGGCAGATGGCATCCAATAATGTGGTTTTACCTGCACCGGTAGGGCCGGTTATTGCGAACAGGCCACTGCTGGCAAACGGCTCTGTTGTGAAATCAATCTTCCATTCGCCTTGTAATGAATTAATGTTTTTCAGCCGCAGACTCAGAATTTTCATGCCTGTTCCTCCTTGTTTTTATCCTGATAGATATTATTCAGTGTTTGTTCGAAAAGGGTGGTCAGACGTTTTTTGTGTTCTTCATCTTCAAGTTCTGACTGTTCAAGCCGCCGGGTAAAAACTTCGTTAACGCTGAGTTCTGTCAGGGTTTCTCTGTTTTCTTGCGCCAGCATATTTTGTCGCTGTGTTTTACTACGCCGTAGCAGAATGACTTCAACAGGAAGTTTTGTAACCATCAATTGAACTCTTTTCTGGATATCGTGGAGATAATCTTGTGTGGCAACTTCAATATCTAACCAGACGGGTTGCTCGCCTTTATAGTCATTAAAAGTCTGTAACTGTTGCTCAATTTGTTGCAGATCACCCCTGATAAGTTGCATGGGCTGATATTGAGGAATAGGTAAAAGTGTAATGGATGCCAGTTTGTCTTGGGTGAATTCCACCAAACAGACGCTTTTTTCCTGCCCGACTTCATCAAAACTGAGCGGTATGGGGGAACCGCTGTAGCGAATATGTTCAGATTTAGCCACGATTTGTGGCCGGTGAATATGCCCAAGTGCAATATAGTCCGCCGGTGGGAAAGCTTGCGCCGGGAAGGCATCAAGTGTACCAATATAAATATCCCGGACTGAATCTGTGGCTGAGGCGCCAACGGTGGTTAGATGCCCGGTGGCAATAATAGGTAAGGGTAAATCCAGTTCATCACGTAATTTACGTGCTTGCTGATAGAGTTGATCATAGTGTTCTGCAATTGCTTCCTGTAACGCCAGTTGTTTTTGTTCTCCTGACTGACCTGACTGGCTGGTCATAATATCTCTTGGCCGCAGAAAAGGGATTGAGCAGAGAATGGCGCCAGCTTGACCTTCCCTGGTGTTAAGTGTTTTTATCTGTTTTTGTGGATCTTCGTCAGCATTCGCAATGACGGTGGTATTCAGGCAGGAAAGCAGTTCTTTTGATTCATTCAACGTTGCCACGGAGTCATGATTACCACCAAGGATAATTAACTGACAGCCAGTAGGTTGCAGTTCAACAACAAAGCGATTATATAGCTCACGGGCGTAACTGGGCGGCGAGCCGGTATCAAACACATCTCCGGCAACAATTAATGCATCAACCCGGTAATTTTCAACCTGTTTAATCAGCCAACGCAGAAAATGTTGATGTTCAACAGCCCGGCTTTTTGTAAAAAAATATTGACCAAGATGCCAGTCCGAAGTGTGAATAATACGCATAGTGCCGCCGCAATGGATTAAAGTGAATGATGATTATAATGGCTATATTCTGAATGTCGCCTTTAAATCTGGCTTCGTGAATATATCTCCGAGCCGCTTCGCATTCATGATGAAATATGATAGTTGTTTGAATTAATTATTGCGAAACAGATTGCAGGTGGAGGATAACCGAGGCAGGATTTCATAAATCTGTCATAAAACTGACGCATAATGCCTTTTAAAACTCAGTCGCGTTTATCTCAATATTTAACAGGATTAACCCATGACAAGACGTATTCTGGTCGTTGAAGATGAAGCTCCGATTCGTGAGATGGTCTGTTTTGTGCTGGAAAAAAATGGCTATCAACCGGTAGAGGCGGAGGATTATGATTCTGCGCTGGCATGTTTATCTGAACCCTATCCTGATTTGGTGTTATTGGATTGGATGATCCCTGGTGGTTCTGGTTTGCAGATGATCAAGCAAATGAAACGGGATAATAATGTCCGTGATATTCCGGTGATGATGCTGACCGCACGTGGTGAAGAGGAAGATCGGGTTCGCGGCCTCGAAGTTGGGGCAGATGACTATATAACCAAGCCTTTCTCTCCTAAAGAGCTGGTTGCCAGAGTCAAAGCGGTATTGCGGCGTATTTCACCTATGGTGATGGAAGATATCATTGAAATGAATGGCTTGGTTTTGGATGTTACTTCCCATCGTGTGACCAGTCAGGACCTGGCTCTGGATATGGGGCCGACCGAGTTTAAATTACTTCATTTCTTTATGACTCATCCTGAGCGGGTCTACAGCCGTGAACAGTTGCTCAATTATGTTTGGGGAGCAAATGTTTATGTTGAAGACAGAACTGTTGATGTGCATATTCTCCGTTTACGTAAAGTATTAGAGATTGGTGGTCATGATAAAATGGTGCAGACCGTTCGCGGTACTGGTTATCGTTTTTCTACCCGTTACTGAGTTTGCGCGCCGGAGAACATGATGTGTTAGAACGTTTATCCTGGAAAAAACTGGTTTCAGAACTGTTTCTTTTTTGTTTGCCTGCATTAGTTTTGTCGATATTTATTGGTCATTTGTCCTGGTGCTTGTTTGCTTCGGTATTTTTGGCGCTGATATGGCATGGCTATAATTTGCTGAAACTTTCGGATTGGTTATGGTTAGATCGTAGGATGTTGCCGCCGTCGGGAAGGGGGGGATGGGAGCCGATTTTTTATGGTATTCACCAAATGCAGCAACGGAACCGGAAACGGCGCCGTGAACTGGCGCTGTTGATCAAACGGTTTCGTAGCGGCGCTGAGTTATTGCCGGATGCTATTGTTATGATGACAACTGAGGGTAATATTTTCTGGTGTAACCGTTTGGCCCAGCATTTACTGGGTTTTCGTTGGCCTGAGGACAATGGGCAGCCTATTTTTAATTTACTTCGTTATCCTGATTTTAATCGGTATATGCTTTCCAGGGATTTTGTACGTCCGTTATCAATAGAATTAAATAATGGTTTCACTGTTGAGTTTCGGGTTATGCCTTACTCTGGAGAGCAACTATTAATGGTTGCCAGGGATGTGACGCAGAAACGGGCCCTGGAAAATGCCCGCCGTGACTTTTTTGCCAATGTCAGCCATGAAATGCGTACCCCTTTAACTGTATTGCAGGGTTATCTGGAAGTCATGCAGGATCAGGAGGTGTCTGGCTCGCTGAGTAATAAGGCGCTGAATACAATGCAGGAACAAACTCGGAGGATGGATAGTCTGGTGAAGCAATTATTGCTGCTTTCTAAAATCGAAGCGGCTCCTCAGATTGATATGAATGAAGTAGTTGATGTGCCTTTGATGCTTAAGGTATTGCGTCAGGAAGCCGCCGCGCTTGGTAATGAATGCTATAAAATTAATTTTGATATTAGTGAAAAACTAAAAGTTTTCGGCAATGAAGAGCAGATTCGTAGTGCAATGTCGAATCTGGTTTATAACGCGGTTAATCATACCCCGAAAGGCACTCAGATTGATATCAGTTGGAAAAAGAACTCCCACGGCGCCGAGTTTATTGTGAAAGATAATGGACCAGGTATCAGTGCAGAACATTTACCCCGTTTGACTGAACGTTTTTATCGGGTAGATAAAGCCCGTTCCAGGCAAACGGGTGGAAGCGGTCTCGGTCTTGCTATTGTTAAGCATGCTTTACATCACCACCATTCCCACCTTGAAATCTCCAGTGAAATAGGTCAAGGAACAACTTTCAGTTTTACTTTATTGTCAGGATTGATTGTACCGGCTAAATTAACCAGTAAAAGAGATAATAATGATTTAATTAAAAGCAATAATTAACTTGTGAAATTAATTATTAGCTTTGAAGGTTAAAAAAAACACAAATCATATAGTGTGTATTCAATGATAGCTAACAGCAATCACTGGTTTTGAAAAAGAGTGCAGTATATGACTCTGCATTCTGGTTTATCTATTGCCTTCTGACACTATAAAAGTTTTACTTGTGGGCAGTTGCTGGCGATTCTATCTATAATAACCACTATGGTTCTGTATTAAACAGGTACAGGTGAATATTATTTTGATAATAAATCGTTAAATTAGGGTTCAATATTGCCAATGCGGGCTTAACTATTGGCGGTATTTATATTATTCAAGCCATTAAAATGGTAACAAAAAATTAACAATTATTATGACAAATCGTTTATCATCTAAGGATATTTGGGCGTTAGGGTTTATGACCTTTGCCCTGTTTGTAGGAGCGGGAAATATTATTTTTCCTCCTATGGTGGGATTACAATCGGGTGAATATGTTTGGGTAGCTGCATTAGGCTTTCTGGTCACCGCGGTTGGTTTACCGGTAATTACAATCATCGCGTTGGCAAAAGTAGGCGGTGGTATTGAAGAGCTGAGTTCACCCATTGGTAAGGCTGCGGGGTTGCTGCTGGCGACAGTTTGTTATCTGGCTGTTGGTCCTCTATTCGCAATTCCACGTACTGCGACGGTTTCTTTTGAAGTGGGTATTGCTCCCCTTGCCGGTTCGGGTGAATTATCGCTCTTTATTTACAGCCTGATTTATTTTGCTTTGGTGATTGCTGTTTCGCTTTACCCTGGTCGTTTACTTGATACTGTCGGGCATGTGCTGGCGCCCATTAAAATGCTGGCGTTAGGTATACTTGGCGTTGCCGCTCTACTTTGGCCTGCGGGGGGAGCAATTCCTGCAATTGAGGCTTATCAACAAATCCCATTCTCTAGTGGTTTCGTTAATGGTTATCTGACGATGGATACCTTAGGCGCTATGGTATTCGGTATTGTTATCGTTAACGCGGCGCGTTCAAGAGGTGTTGCTTCAGCTTCATTGTTGACCCGTTATGCGACGTGGGCAGGGGTGATTGCCGGGTTTGGTCTGGTGCTGGTTTATCTGTCTCTGTTCAAACTGGGTTCTGGCAGCGGGTCATTAATTCCTCATGCGGAAAATGGCGCTGTAATTTTGCATGCCTATGTTCAGCATACTTTTGGTGGTGTTGGCGCTCTTTTCCTCGCCGTGTTGATTTTTGTCGCCTGTATGGTGACTGCGGTGGGATTGACTTGTGCGTGTGCTGAGTTTTTCAGCCGTTATCTGCCTCTGTCTTATCGTTCATTGGTTCTGATCCTTGGTTTGTTCTCCATGCTGACTTCTAACCTTGGTTTGAGTCATTTGATCAATATTTCTATTCCAGTACTGACTGCGATTTATCCACCTTGTATCGTTTTGATTGTTCTGAGTTTTACTCTGCGCTGGTGGAATAATTTTAGCCGTATTTTGGCTTCGGTTATGCTAATCAGTCTGCTGTTTGGTATTTTAGATGCTATCAAGTCATCAGAAAACCTGGTGTATTTATTACCAAATTGGGCAACTCGTTTACCATTGGCTGATCAAGGGTTAGCTTGGTTAGCGCCATCCCTGTTGGTTCTGGTTGTGTTTGGTATTTATGACCGTATTTGGGGTCGTTCTGGTTCACAAGAAAGTCAAAGTCATTAGTGATAATGGTCCGTTTATTTAACCGTTTGTCATCGTCAGATAGTTAGAGAAAGCGCGGGATGGCGTGCCTGAGAAAGGTGTTCCATCCCGCTATCTTGGTATTCTTTTACATGGTTTGCTGAATTACCTATTGTTAGTAACCAATAGCGGCACCTGCTGGGCGCCGAACATCATTGGCGCCATAGAAATAGTTTTCACGAACTTGACCAGATACAGCAGCATCATTACCTGAAGAACCTGTATTTGAAATGTTAGCGGCTTTTGGTAAACCGACCATAATCAACTCAGCTGCGCCCCACGGTGTTTGTTCCACCATCTTATATCCCATTTTTTCCAGCAAATTCAGTGAGTCTTTAGAAATACCTCGTTGTTCATAATAAACTTCATCTGGTAACCATTGGTGATGAATGCGAGGGCTATTGACCGCTTCCTGAGGAGTCATACCGTGATCAATGATGTTTAAGGCAGTTTGTAGCGTGATAGAGATAATACGGGAGCCTCCGGGTGAGCCCAGGACAAGGAATATATTATTGTCTTTAGTGACGAGTGTCGGGCTCATTGATGATAGTGGGCGCTTACCAGGGGCGATAGAGTTAGTCGCACCTTGAACGAGTCCATACAGATTCTTCTCACCAATTTTTGTCGTGAAATCATCCATTTCATCATTGAGGAAGAAACCTGTTCCCGGTGCAATGACGACAGCACCGAAAAGCCCATTGATTGTATAAGTGGTTGAAACTGCATTACCTTCTTTATCTACAATGGAGTAGTGCGTGGTTTCTGGTTTCTCATGTGGTTCAATACCCGGCTGAACATTTTCTGATGATGTTGCTTCTCCTGGTTTTATTTTTTTACGCAGAGATTCGGCATAGCTCTTACTCAGTAAACGATCGATTGGGTTTTTGACAAATTCTGGATCGCCAAGGTGAGTATTTCTGTCCATATAGGCATGACGCATCGCTTCCGTCAGTGTGTGAATATAATCAGCAGAGTTGAATCCCATTTCTTTGAGGTTGTAGCCTTCCAGAATATTCAGGGTTTCACACATTGTTACCCCTCCTGAACTGGGTGGCGGTGAAGAGATAAATTTATAACCGCGGTAGCTACAGGTGACGGGGGCTGTTTCTGAGATCTTATAATTGGCGAAATCGGCTTCGGTAATAATGCCGCCTGATTTTTTAGCTGCTTCTGCAACCCGTTTAGGAATATCCCCATGATAGAATGCTTCCTGTCCTTTTTTGGCGATTAATTCCAGTGTATTTGCCAGATCGGTTTGTATCAACTTATCGCCCGGTTGATAAGGGGAGCCATCTTTACGCAGGAAGATACGGGCTGCTTCTGGATCTTTGCGGAAACGTTTGATTGACGTGTCCAGAATATCTGTGTCTGCTCGGGTCAGTATATAACCTTCACGTGCTAGTTTAATTGCCGGCGCCATGACCTGTTCGCGGCTCAATTTGCCATATTTCTTTAAGGCACTCTCCAGCCCCATGACGGTTCCCGGCACACCGGCAGCCAGGTAGCCATATAAACTGGCTCCTTTAATGACGTTGCCTTCTTTGTCCAGATACATATTGGCACTTGCCGCATTTGGTGCGGTTTCGCGGAAGTTAATAAAAGTATTTGTGCCATCAGCCAGGTGAATTGTCATAAAACCACCACCGCCGATATTGCCGCAGCATGGGTTTACAACGGCCTGGGCATAGCCAACAGCAACAGCTGCATCAATAGCATTTCCACCTATCTTGAGGATATCTACACCAACTTGTGAAGCAAGGTGTTGGGCTGAGACAACCATACCATTTTTAGCTTCAACGGCAGGTTCTGAAGCGGCATAAAGATGAGAAGAGATAAGTAAGGATATTATTACCAGTGGTGTTTTCCATGTTTTCAACATGTTGTGAGCTCCTGTCGTTTTGCGGGATGATTTTTATAAAGTGGAAGCGCTTATTTTATTTACACGAATTTTAATGTTAATCAATTGTAAATTTAATTATAAGTGATGATAATTATTAGAAAGATTTATTTTTTGTGCGCAAGGTGGCAAAACGAGGAATTTCAGCGATAAAAAAACCAGTTGGCAGCAACCAACTGGTCTGAATTATGGGTAACGTTTGAGGTTACAGTTTAGATGCGTTCTGAGACAGGTATTTAGCTACGCCGTTTGGAGACGCGCCCATACCTTCTTTACCTTTTTCCCACTGCGCAGGGCATACATCGCCGTGCTCTTCGTGGAATTGCAGTGCGTCAACCATACGTAGCATTTCGTCAATGTTACGGCCCAGTGGCAGATCGTTAACAACTTGGTGACGGACAACGCCGTTTTTGTCGATCAGGAAAGAGCCACGCAGAGCTACGCCAGCTTCTGGGTGCTCAATACCGTATACTTTTTGAATTTCACGTTTAGTATCAGCAACCATTGCATATTTAACTTCGCCGATACCACCGTTATCGATAGGAGTTTTACGCCATGCGTTGTGGACAAATTCAGAGTCGAAAGAAACACCAACAACTTCAACACCGCGTTTTTTGAACTCTTCGTAGCGGTGGTCGAATGCGATCAGCTCAGAAGGACATACGAAAGTAAAGTCCATCGGCCAGAAGAAGATAACGGCAGGTTTACCGTTCAGGTGTTTTTTCAGGTTGAAATTCCCAACTATTTCGCCGTTGCCAAGGACAGCTGCTGCTGTAAAGTCAGGGGCTTGACGAGTTACCAGAACCATGAGTTACTCCTGTAGTTTTAACCGAGGTTTATGTAAAAATTGGATGTAGAATAAGGAATTAGCGTACATCAATAAAGGGTAAAATACTAATTTTTGCAATAGATTTTACCTATCAATACTTTATTTTTATTTTCTTTACTGTAACGCTTTACCCATGTTGTTAATTGGGTGAGGTTTCCAGTTTCATTTGGGGGAGGTTATAAAAATCTTTATTTTCCGCTTTTTCTATCATATAGGGATAAAATTGCCAGAATAACGCTTCGAGGTCAGAGTAATGTTGTTCTATATCCTGAAATGATCCCGATAAGGCAGATAATCTGGGATGTCTTCGGGCCATGCCATTTAGTACATTGGCGATAAATGCAAGATCTGCATAGCGGATCAACCAGTTTTGCGACCATAAAAACTCATTCATTTCCTGAAATTTTTCGGGAGTTTTATGGAGATGAGGTTCTATCTGATTGCGGGCACGGTGAATAAATGCGGGTAATGAGTCATCGGGAACCAGTTTATCCCAATATAAGGAAAGGAAGTGATCCCAAATAATATCCAATGTAATCGGCGCAACCCGTCGGTATTGGCTACTGAACAGGTGGCGGGCTTGAATAACCAACGGGTGGGTATCTGTTAATACATCAACCCGTCGATGCATGCGAATGCCTGCAACTACGTCAGCGCTGTATTGCCCCTCTGGATTACCGCGAACAAAATCCGCCATCAGATTCCCTAACAGGGAGCTTTCAGCCAGAGTAGCTAAATGAAGGTGAGCGAGAAAATTCATCCGGCGATTATAATATAAATCAGCGAAGTTATGTGCTTATTTGTTGCACCCTCAGAGTTGCGGCACTAGACTAGTCCGCCTGTTTTTCTGAATGATTAAATATAATGCGAGTCTCCGATTTTACTTTTGAACTTCCTGACGAAATGATTGCTCATTATCCTCAACCACAACGCAGTGGCTGCCGTCTGCTCTCTCTTGATGGTGAAACGGGGGCGTTAGCGCATGGTGTTTTTACGGATGTTCTTGATAAGCTGAATGCCGGGGATTTGCTGGTTTTCAATAATACCCGAGTTATACCCGCGCGTATTTTTGGCCGGAAGGCCACCGGCGGTAAATTGGAAGTTCTGGTTGAACGGGTGCTGGATGATAAGCGGGTACTTGCACATGTGCGTGCTTCCAAAGCGCCAAAAGAGGGGGCGGAGCTGTTGCTGGGTGACAGTGAGAACGTTAAAGCGACGATGCTGGCCCGCCATGACACGCTGTTCGAAATACGTTTTGATGATCAGCGTGATGTGCTGTCCATTCTGGATGATGTCGGCCATATGCCCTTGCCGCCTTATATTGATCGTCCTGATGAAGAGGCGGACCGCGAGCTGTATCAAACGGTATACAGTGAGCGCCCAGGCGCAGTAGCCGCGCCAACGGCAGGCCTTCATTTTGATGAGCCATTATTGGAAGCCCTGCGTGAAAAAGGGGTGGAAATGGTTTTTGTTACCTTGCATGTTGGTGCCGGTACTTTCCAGCCAGTGCGTGTGGAAACCATTGAAGACCATATTATGCATGCTGAATATGCTGAAGTGCCGCAGGATGTGGTTGATGCGGTCCTCGCATGTAAGGCCCGGGGGAATAAGGTTGTCGCTGTCGGAACAACATCAGTCCGCTCGCTGGAAAGTGCAGCAAGAGCTTGCCAAAATGGATTAATTGCGCCATTTTTTAATGATACGCAGATTTTTATCTATCCGGGGTTTGAATATCAGGTTGTTGATGCGCTGATTACGAATTTCCATTTGCCGGAATCGACACTTATCATGCTAGTTTCTGCATTTGCTGGTTATAAAAATACCATGAGTGCTTATAAAGAGGCGGTGGCAGAGAAATACCGTTTCTTTAGTTATGGCGATGCCATGTTTATTCGCCGTAATCCTTTGGCTTTCAAGGAAAAAGTTTCTTAATTTATTGTCATAATGTATGAAATCAGCATCAGACTGTTTATCTGATGCCTGGAGGTTAAGTGAAATTTGAATTACAAACTACCGATGGTCGGGCCCGGCGCGGTCGTCTGGTTTTTGAACGTGGTGTTGTGGAAACGCCGGCATTTATGCCAGTGGGGACTTACGGCACAGTAAAAGGCATGACGCCGGAAGAAGTAAAAGAGACCGGTGCGCAAATCCTGCTTGGCAACACTTTCCATCTGTGGTTGCGTCCAGGGCAGGAAATAATGAAGCTGCATGGCGACTTGCATGGATTTATGCAATGGCATGGCCCGATTTTGACGGATTCAGGCGGTTTTCAGGTATTCAGCCTTGGCGCGATGCGTAAAATCAAAGAGGAAGGTGTGCATTTCCGCAACCCAATTAATGGTACGCCTGTTTTCCTCAGCCCGGAAAAATCAATGGAAATCCAGTATGACCTGGGTTCTGATATTGTGATGATTTTTGATGAATGTACGCCATATCCTGCTGACTGGGATTATGCGAAACGTTCGATGGAAATGTCCTTGCGCTGGGCGGCTCGTAGTCGTAAGCGTTTTGATGAGTTACAGAATAAAAATGCTTTGTTTGGTATTATTCAAGGGAGCGTTTACGAAGATTTACGTGATATCTCAGTAAAAGGTCTGGTAGAGATAGGCTTTGATGGGTACGCTGTAGGTGGTCTGGCGGTTGGGGAGCCTAAAGAAGATATGCACCGTGTTCTTGAACATGTCTGCCCGCAAATCCCGCAGGACAAACCGCGTTATCTGATGGGGGTAGGAAAACCAGAAGATTTGGTGGAGGGGGTTCGCCGTGGCATTGATATGTTCGATTGTGTAATGCCAACCCGTAATGCCCGTAATGGTCATCTTTTTGTCACCGAGGGTGTCATTAAGATCCGTAATGCCAAACATAAAGAAGATACTTCGCCGCTGGATGAGCAATGTGATTGCTATACTTGTCGAAATTATAGTCGGGCGTATTTGCATCATCTTGATCGTTGTAACGAAATTCTCGGTGCAAGGCTGAATACTATCCATAATTTGCGGTATTATCAGCGTCTAATGGCTGGGATCCGTAAAGCCATCGAAGAAGGTAATCTTGAACAGTTTGTTGAAGATTTTTATCAGCGGATTGGTAAACCTGTTCCGCTATTAAATATTTGACTTAAGTAGTAATTGACTGACCTCAGTGTGTATAGCATATTGCGGTTGGTTTTTTTGATTACTATCAATTTTGATAACAATGAGGGAAAAGTTTAATGAGTATTATTTCTGAAGCAACGGCATCTGCTGGCGCACCGGCGGCTCAGGGAAGTCCATATTCTCTGATCATCATGTTGGTTGTTTTCGGTCTGATCTTCTACTTCATGATCCTGCGTCCACAACAGAAACGTACGAAAGACCATAAAAAACTGATGGATTCTATTTCCAAAGGTGATGAGGTTCTGACCAATGGTGGTTTGATTGGTCGTGTAACTAAAGTTGCTGATACGGGTTATGTCGTTTTAGCACTGAATGACACCACTGAAGTGACTATTAAACGTGATTTCGTCGCTGCCGTTCTACCGAAAGGTACAATGAAGGCTCTGTAATTTCTGATTTTCCCGAAGGGAACTGCCGTGCTAAACCGTTATCCTTTGTGGAAGTATCTGATGCTGATCGCTGCGATCCTCATCGGTTTGCTTTATGCACTTCCCAACCTTTATGGTGAGGATCCGGCTGTACAAATCACTGGCGTGCGAGGTATTGCCGCCAGTGAGCAAACGCTGGACCAAGTCCGTAATATTTTAGAGAAAGATCAAATCACGAGTAAATCTATTGTGCTGGAAAATGGCGCGATTCTTGCTCGTTTCAATAATTCTGATATTCAGCTTCGTGCCCGAGAGGCCTTGATGCCCGCATTGGGCGATCAGTATGTGGTGGCATTGAACCTGGCGCCGGCAACACCAGCCTGGCTGGGCAAATTTGGCGCAGAGCCAATGAAACTGGGCCTTGATCTGCGTGGTGGCGTGCACTTCCTGATGGAAGTGGATATGGAAACCGCATTAGGAAAACTGCAAGAGCAGAATATTGATGGCCTGCGTACTGATTTACGCGAAAAAGGTATTCCTTATTCCACTGTCCGCAAAATTGATAATTACGGTGTAGAGATCCGTTTCCGTGATGAAAACGCCCGTTCTGATGCGGAGAGCTATCTTACCAATCGTCACCGTGATTTAGTTTTCAGTGTTGGAGCCAATAATACCCTGAAAGCGGTGATGAGTGACGAGCGCCAGCGTGAAGCCCGTTCTTATGCAGTGCAGCAAAACATTACCATTCTGCGTAATCGCGTTAACCAACTGGGGGTGGCCGAACCGTTAGTTCAGCGCCAGGGAGCTGACCGTATCGTGGTTGAATTACCAGGTATTCAGGATACTGCCCGCGCTAAAGAAATTCTTGGCGCGACAGCAACCTTGGAGTTCCGTTTGGTCAATACAAGTATTGACTATACTGCGGCTGCATCAGGTCGGGTACCGGGTGATTCTGAGGTGAAAAATACCCGTGATGGCAGTCCGGTTGTGTTATATAAGCGCGTTATTCTGACCGGGGATCATATTACAGATTCAACCTCTGGTACTGATGAATATGGTAATCCGGAAGTGAATATTTCACTGGATAGCGCCGGAGGCGCTGCGATGTCTAATTTCACCAAGGACAACGTTGGTAAGCCAATGGCAACGCTGTTTGTGGAATATAAAGACAGTGGTAAGAAAGATGCTAATGGTCGTGCTGTGTTAGTCAAAAATGAAGAAGTGATTAACATTGCCAATATTCAGGTTCGTCTGGGAAGTAATTTCCGTATCACCGGTATTTCCAATGCAACTGAAGCCCGTCAGTTATCCTTGTTACTGCGTGCTGGCGCTCTGATTGCGCCGATTCAGATTGTGGAAGAACGTACCATTGGGCCAACCCTTGGCCTGCAAAATATCGAGCAAGGTCTGGAAGCCTGTTTGTGGGGCTTGGTCGCATCAATCCTGTTTATGGTGATTTACTACCGTAAATTCGGTTTGATTGCGAGTAGTGCGCTGTTGGCTAACTTGGTGCTGATTGTCGGTGTTATGTCTCTGTTGCCGGGGGCTACGCTCACTATGCCGGGGATTGCAGGTATTGTTCTGACGCTGGCGGTGGCAGTCGATGCTAACGTGTTGATAAACGAACGTATCAAAGAAGAGCTGCGTAATGGCCGTACCATACAGCAAGCGATACATGAAGGCTATAAAGGCGCTTTCTCCAGTATTATCGACGCCAACCTGACTACGCTGATCACTGCGGTCATTCTTTACGCTGTTGGTACAGGGTCAATTAAAGGCTTTGCGATAACAACGTCAATTGGTGTCGCTACTTCTATGTTCACTGCTATTGTAGGTACTCGGGCTATCGTGAACCTGCTATATGGCGGTAAGCGTATTAAGAAGCTGTCAATCTAAGGAGCACGTTGTGGCACAGGATTATACTGTTGAACAATTGAACTATGGCCGCAAAGTCTATGACTTTATGCGCTGGGACAACGTTGCTTTCGGAATTTCGTTGCTGCTGTTGGTGGCTTCTGTTTTTGTGATGGCAACCCGCGGGTTTAACTGGGGATTGGATTTTACCGGTGGTACGGTAATTGAAATCAAACTCAGTAAGCCGGCTGATTTGGATAAGATGCGTGATAGCCTGGCGAAAGCGGGTTTTGAAGATCCTTTGTTGCAAAACTTCGGTAGCAGCCGTGATGTGATGGTGCGTATGCCACCGCTGATGGGCGCTGCTAATGAAGAATTGAGCAAAAAGGTTATTAAGGTCATCAATGACTCCGTTGATAAAGACGCGAGTGTGAATCGTGTTGAAATTGTTGGGCCAAGTGTCGGTGCTGAACTTGCTCAAAATGGTGCGATGGCGTTACTGGCGGCCCTTATCTGTATCTTGATTTATGTTGGGATCCGTTTTGAATGGCGTTTGGCGTTGGGGGCGGTTCTTGCGCTTGCGCATGATGTCATCATTACGCTCGGGGTTCTGTCGTTGTTTCATATCGAGATTGACCTGACGATTGTGGCGTCGCTGATGTCCGTTATCGGTTATTCATTGAATGACAGTATCGTGGTTTCTGACCGTATCCGTGAAAACTTCCGTAAGATCCGTCGGGGTACGTCGTATGAAATTATGAACGTCTCTTTGACGCAAACACTGAGCCGTACCATCATGACTTCTGCGACTACCTTACTGGTGGTGCTGATGTTATATATTTTCGGTGGTGCGATGCTGAAAGGCTTCTCGCTGGCGATGTTAATCGGTGTTTCTATCGGTACGATATCTTCTATCTATGTTGCTTCCGCATTAGCGTTGAAACTGGGTATGAAGCGTGAACACATGATTCAGCAAAAGGTTGAGAAGGAAGGGGCTGATCAGCCATCTTTATTGCCTTAACTATTCTGCCTTGATGCTGTTCAAACACCCTGTGAGTATCTGGCTGGCAGGGTGTTTTTTGTTCAGATTAAGGTAAACTGTAAACCTAGTTCGGACTAACCATCAGGAAGTGATATGCATTGCCCATTTTGTGCCGCTGTTGATACCAAAGTGATTGACTCCCGTTTGGTGGGGGATGGCTCGCAGGTACGCCGGCGTCGCCAGTGTCTTGAGTGTCATGAACGATTTACCACTTTTGAAATGGCGGAGTTAGTTATGCCGAGAGTGATAAAAAGTGATGATATCCGGGAGCCATTCGATGAAGAAAAACTGCGCCGAGGGATGCAAAAAGCATTGGAGAAACGTCCGGTCAGTTCTGATGATGTAGAAGTGGCGATTAGTTATATTAAATCTCAGTTACGTGCTACTGGTGAACGGGAAATTCCATCTAAAATGATTGGTAATCTGGTGATGGATGAATTGAAGAAATTGGATAAAGTCGCCTATATCCGTTTTGCTTCCGTCTACCGCAGTTTTGAGGATATTCGTGAATTTGGTGAAGAGATTGCTAAATTACAGGATTAATAAGTAGTGAATAACGATGAAAAATATATGACGCGTGCTTTCGAATTGGCGCGTCAGGGATGCTTTACTACGTCACCTAATCCTAATGTCGGTTGTGTGATTGTGAGTGATGGGCAGATTGTTGGGGAAGGTTTTCATTTACGTTCTGGTGAGCTACATGCCGAAGTCCATGCTTTACAGGTGGCCGGTGATAGAGCTAAAGGCGCAACCGTTTATGTCACTCTTGAGCCGTGCAGTCATCACGGTAAAACGCCTCCTTGCGCTGATGCCCTGATTGCTGCTGGCGTTAGTCGTGTGGTTACGGCTATGCAGGACCCTAACCCTCAAGTAGCGGGAAGAGGGTTTTATAAGCTGCAACAGGCGGGGATTGAAGTCGAACACGGATTGATGATGGAGGCGTCGGAATCCCTCAATAAGGGGTTTCTGAAGCGGATGCGTACAGGGTTCCCGTATGTTCAGTTGAAGATGGCGGCTTCTCTTGACGGAAGAACTGCGTTAGCTTCTGGAGAAAGCAAATGGATTACATCATCCCAGGCTCGTTATGATGTGCAAAAGTTCCGGGCTCAGTGCAGTGCGATTCTGAGTTCCAGCAGTACTGTTCTGGCTGATGATCCTAGCCTGACTGTTCGCTGGAATGAGTTGGATGCAGAAACTCAGATGATTTATCCTGAGGAAAATCTTCGTCAGCCGGTGCGTGTCATTGTTGACAGTCAGAACCGTGTTACCTCGCAGCATCAGGTCATACAACAGCCGGGCTATTGCTGGTTAGCCCGCACCAAAGCGGATGAATATAACTGGCCTGAAAATGTAGAGCAGATACTGTTGCCTGCTCATGGTGCTGGTGTAGATTTAGTGTTACTGATGATGCAATTGGGTAAGCGTCAGATTAATACTGTCTGGGCCGAATGTGGTCCGCTGTTGGCGGGGGCATTACTGACTTTGGGGCTGGTAGATGAGTTGATACTTTATGTTGCGCCAAAAGTGCTGGGTGATGCCGCCTGTGGTTTGTTTACCATTCCTGAACTTAAAAATCTGGCGGATGCGCCGGAATTTAACATTTTTGATGTACAGCAAGTCGGGCCTGATCTTCGTCTGTGCCTGCGGCCTGTATACTGACTGAATGTGTGAGTGTGGGTTAACCCGCCTGTTTTTATGCTCTGTTGCTAAATCGGCAGGCGCGGCTAACGAAAGAATATGATAGAATCCGCCCCCCTGCGGATATGAACAGATATAAGGAAGGCTATGAACGTAATCAAAGGTATTGTTGCGGCTCCACAAGCTCGTGTGGCGATTGCCATTGCACGTTTTAACAACTTCATTAATGATAATCTGTTAGAAGGCGCGGTAGATGCACTTGAGCGTATCGGTCAGGTTGCCTCAGAAAATATCACTGTTGTCTGGGTTCCTGGCGCATATGAATTGCCGTTGACGGTAAAAACATTGGTCGAAACCCAAAAATATGACGCAGTTGTCGCGCTGGGTACCGTTATCCGTGGTGGTACCGCTCACTTTGAATACGTTGCTGGTGAATGCAGTTCCGGTCTGTCTGATGTGGCAATGACCAGTAAAATCCCAGTGGCATTTGGTGTTCTGACTACAGAAAGCATTGAACAGGCGATTGAACGCGCGGGAACCAAAGCGGGTAATAAAGGCGCAGAAGCTGCATTAACCGCACTGGAAATGATCAATGTAATTAACGCCATTAAAGGCTGATTTTAGTTTTAATAAGGGGAATCTTGTGAAACCTGCTGCTCGTCGTCGTGCTCGTGAGTGCGCTGTTCAGGCTATATACTCATGGCAATTATCTGGCAATGACATTGCTGACGTTGAATTACAGTTTCTGTCGGAGCAGGACGTCACTGGTGTTGACGTAACCTATTTTCGTGAATTGCTGTCAGGAGTAGCTGTGAACGCAGTTAAGCTGGATGCTTTGATGGCTCCTTATCTTTCCCGTCAGCTTGAAGAGTTAGGTCAGGTAGAAAAAGCCATTTTGCGTGTTGCTATGTTTGAACTAAGTTATCGTGATGATGTCCCTTATAAAGTGGCTATTAACGAAGCTATCGAATTGGCAAAAGTCTTTGGTGCTGAAGATAGTCACAAATTCGTGAACGGGGTACTGGATAAATCTGGCCCAGCAGTACGCAAGAAAAGATAATTCTCACTGCTCACCGGGTTTTTCCCACCGTAGACGATGATTTGTAAGGCCGGGATACCGGCCTTATGTTCATAATCGTCAGTAATTTTTTGGGATTTTATTATGGCATGTGGCGAATTTGACCTCATTGCGCGTTATTTTGATCGCCAAGCAACTAACCGGCGTGACGTAAATCTGGGTATTGGTGATGACTGTGCACTGATGACGCTGGCCGATAAACAGCAATTAGCTGTTAGCACGGATACCTTGGTTTCAGGCGTTCATTTCTTACCTGATATTTCTCCTGAAGATTTGGCTTATAAATCTCTGGCGGTGAATTTAAGTGATCTGGCTGCTGTCGGTGCTGATCCTGCCTGGCTTTCACTTGCGTTAACATTACCGGAAATAGATGAATGTTGGCTAAGTGGTTTCAGTGACAGCCTCTTTGAACAATTGCGTTATTACGGTATGCAGCTTATCGGTGGTGACACCACCCGTGGCCCGATGAGCCTGACGCTAACGATTCATGGTCTGGTTCCCGCAGGCAGAGCATTGCGGCGTGCCGGCGCAAAAAATGGCGATTGGATTTATGTGAGTGGCTCGTTGGGTGACAGTGCGGCAGGTTTGGCTCTGTTACAAAACCATTTGCAAATTTCTGATCCAGTGTCTCGTGATTGGCTAATTCAACGTCATCTCCGGCCGCAACCCCGTATTTTGCTAGGGCAGGCATTGCGTGATCTGGCAACGTCAGCAATTGATTTGTCTGATGGCTTGATTTCCGATCTGGGCCACATACTGAAAGCCAGCCGATGTGGAGCCAGAATAAATCTGGATGCGATCCCTTACTCTGGTGCAATGAAACAATATGTTGAACCGCAACAGGCGCTTATGTGGGCTTTGAGCGGCGGGGAGGACTATGAATTATGTTTTACTGTCCCGGAGAGAAATCGTGGCGCGCTGGAAATCGCTTTGGCTCATACCGGCGCCGGTTTTAGTTGTGTCGGACAGATTATGCCTGAATCAGAAGAGATTCGTTATTACAGCAAGAATAAAGAGATTAAATTGGATCTGAAAGGGTTCGATCACTTTATTGCCGAGGAAGCACATGGATGAGGCAAAACGCCGTTTACGGATGAAGAATCCCTGGCATTTATTAGCGACGGGTTTTGGTAGTGGGCTATCGCCAGTAATGCCAGGAACAATGGGGTCTGCTGCTGCTGTTCCATTCTGGTTATTACTGGTTCAGTTTCCAGAATGGATTTGCTGGCTGGTGATTATTGTCGGAATATTGTTCGGGATAATGATTTGTCAACGTACTTCTGATGATATGAAAGTTCATGACCATGGCAGTATTGTCTGGGATGAATTTATCGGTATGTGGATCACATTGATGGCTATTCCTGTGATTAATTGGCAGTGGGTTTTTACTGGTTTTATTGTATTCCGTATTTTGGATATGTGGAAACCGTGGCCGATTCGCTGGTTTGATCGTTATATTCACGGCGGATTAGGTATCATGTTGGATGATATTATCGCGGCTGTGTTCTCGTTCGTCATTGTTTGGTTATTGGCGTTTTATCAGATTTTGACTTTTTGATGTGCGGTGCGTTTGATTATTAAATAACCTGAGGTTTGCTTAAGAAGGGAACTAAGTGCCTGAGGCACGATCAAAGTTTTTGTCAAAGAAAACAAAATCGTGGAGATCCTCAGGCATGTTTAATTTAGAAGAAC
>NZ_JBEJZY010000040.1:0-43289 GCF_040256935.1 Photorhabdus viridis | reverse complement strand
CTGCGTATACTACGCTTTTCGCCCGCAGAGTCAAGCGCTTATTTGCTTTGCTCTGCCTGGCCTCACACGCTTTGTCAGCGTTGTGTCGGTCAGTGGTGGCGCATTATAGGGCGTTCTTCGCCGCTGGCAAGCGTTTATTTAAAAAAAACTTTTGTTAGCGCAATTTTTCAACAAGACGGTGATATAAAGAACAAAAAAGCCTACTTTCTAATGCTTTTAATCGCTTTAGGCAAGTCTGCAAGGTTATTTATTATCAAATCAGCCGCTTGTTCTGCTTCATTTGTAATTGGTTTACCTGTACGAACTAATACCTTAGTACCAACTTTCGCCATCACCGCCGCTTGCATATCTTCCAATTTGTCACCAACCATATAAGAAGCAGCCATATCAATGCCAAGCTCCTTCTGTGCATCCAGCAGCATACCTGGTTGTGGTTTACGACAATCACAACTCTTCTTATATTGTTCTTCAGTCGCATCTGGATGATGGGGACAATAATAAATGCCATCCAAATCTACTCCGCGATCTGCCAGTGACCAATCCATCCACTCTGTCAGTTGCAAGAATTGTTCTTCATTGAAAATACCACGGGCAATACCTGACTGGTTTGTGACTAATATCAGCGCATACCCCATTTTTTTCAATTCAATCATGGTTTCAATGGCACCATCGATAAACTGAAAATCATCTATTTCGTGTACATAACCATGATCGATATTTATTGTTCCGTCACGATCTAAAAATACGGCAGGAATACCTTGTGTCACCCGATTGCTCCAAGCAATGTAAGAAGTTCTCAGTATCGCATGATTTAGCCATGAATGAGAATGCAACAATTAATTTATTCCCAGTTGACTTAGACGTCTAGACACCTTAACATCCGATTTAACTAGTAGTTTGTTTTCTCAAAATGCTCAAACTACCAATTTTCGAATTTTTATAAGAATAAAAATGATAAAACTGTTTCATATCAATAAAATATTCCAGCAGGGTGCCCGTTCTATCAACGCACTTTCAGATATCAGTCTGCATGTTCCGCAAGGACAAATTTATGGTGTCATCGGTTCATCCGGTGCGGGCAAAAGTACGTTGATTCGCTGTGTGAATATGCTTGAGCGTCCAACTTCCGGGCAAATACTGGTTGATGGCCAGGATTTGACTATCCTATCTGATAGTGATTTAACCCATGCGCGTCGCCGTATTGGCATGATTTTCCAACACTTTAATTTGCTGTCTTCGAGAACAGTTTTTGGCAACATAGCCTTACCTTTAGAATTAGATAATGTTCCAAAGGCGGAAATAAAAAAACGGGTAGATGAGTTATTAGAACTTGTTGGCCTTGCAGATAAACACGATGCTTATCCGGCAAATCTCTCTGGTGGACAGAAACAACGTGTTGCTATTGCTCGTGCTTTAGCCAATTCACCTAAAGTACTTTTATGTGATGAAGCAACCAGTGCTTTGGATCCAGCAACAACCCGGTCTATTCTGGAATTATTGAAAGATATTAATCGCCGTCTAGGTCTGACTATTCTGTTAATTACACATGAAATGGATGTCGTCAAACGTATATGTGACCAGGTTGCCGTTATCAGCGGTGGGCAGTTGATTGAACAGGATATTGTCAGTGAAGTGTTTTCTCATCCCAAAACACCTATCGCTCAGGCATTTATCCAGTCAACTTTGCATTTGGATATCCCTGAAGATTATGTGCAAAAAATGCAAAGCACCCCAGCCCCAGAACTTAGCCCATTATTGAAACTGGAGTTCACCGGTCAGTCTGTAGACGCACCTCTGATTTCGATGGCAGTACGTCGTTTTGATATTGATATGAATATATTAAGTTCCCAAATTGATTATGCCGGTGGAGTAAAATTTGGTGTGATGTTAGCGGAATTACACGGTGAAAATGGCGGTGTTGAGTCAACAATTAAATTTTTACAAGACCATCATGTGAAAGTAGAGGTTCTCGGTTATGTCTGAAGGGATGATCTTATTGCTGGCTAAAGGCGTCTGGGAAACTCTGGTAATGACTTTTGTTTCTGGTTTCTTTGGCTTTATTATTGGGCTGCCGATAGGTGTCTTGTTATATGTCACCCGCCCTGGTCAGATTATGGAAAACAGTAAACTCTATCGTTTTCTTTCAGCGATGGTGAATATTTTCCGTTCTATCCCATTTATTATTTTACTGGTATGGATGATTCCTTTTACCAGATTAATTGTTGGAACATCTATCGGTTTACAGGCCGCCATTGTTCCATTAACCATAGGTGCCGCACCATTTATCGCCCGTATGGTGGAAAATGCTTTATTGGAAATTCCATCAGGATTAATTGAAGCAGCTCGCGCAATGGGAGCGACTCCGTTCCAGATTGTGAAAAAAATTCTGTTACCTGAAGCGTTACCAGGTTTGCTTAATGCAGCTACAATTACCCTGATTACGTTAGTAGGTTATTCCGCAATGGGAGGTGCTGTAGGTGCAGGCGGATTAGGCCAGATTGGCTACCAATATGGTTATATCGGCTATAATGCAACAGTAATGAACACCGTATTAGTGTTACTGGTTATTTTAGTTTACTTAATTCAATTAAGTGGTGACCGTTTAGTTAAAGCCACAACACGCAAATAATAAAGTTATTTTAAAACAATACCGGTATCGGTGCTAATAAATCAGTATTCAATAGGGGTAAAGTATGTCTGTTAAATTAAGAACCATCGCAACTATCAGTGCTCTTTTAGGTTCATTAATTCTGGCTGGTTGCGGGCAGGAAAAACAAGATCCAAACCATATTAAAGTAGGCGTTATCGTTGGTGCAGAACAAGAAGTTGCTGAAATTGCAAAAAAAGTAGCTAAAGATAAATATGGTCTTGATGTAGAACTGGTCACTTTTAATGATTTTGTATTGCCAAACGAGGCCCTGAGTAAAGGTGATATTGATCTAAATGCATACCAGCACAAACCTTACATGGATCAACAAATCAAAGATCGTGGTTACAAACTGGTCACTGTTGGCAACTCTTTTATTTATCCAATTGCGGGTTATTCCAAGAAAATTAAATCCCTAGATGAATTACAGGATGGTTCTCAAATTGCGTTACCAAATGATCCAACGAACTTAGGCCGTTCTTTATTACTGTTACAGAAACAAAACTTAATCAAACTGAAAGATAACATAGGATTATTACCAACAACTCTGGACATTGCTGAAAATCCTAAAAATCTAAAATTGGTTGAGCTGGAAGCGCCGCAATTACCACGTTCATTGGACGATCAAAAAATTGCTCTGGCAATCATTAATACGACATATGCCAGCCAAATTGGCCTGACTCCGGCAAAAGACGGTTTATTTGTCGAAAATAAAGATTCTCCATATGTAAACCTGCTGGTTAGCCGTGAAGATAATAAGGACGCTGAAAACGTTAAGAAATTCGTTAAAGCATATCAATCCGATGAAGTTGATGAAGCTGCCAATAAAATTTTTAACGGTGGTGCGGTGAAAGGCTGGTAATCTTTCATATTACACTCATCGATATTAGAATAATCAGGCGGACAGATTGTCCGCCTGATTTGTTATGGCATCATGGTTTCGATATTTTTTTGTTAACCTGATTCTATTCTCTTAACTCTGACAGTAAAAATTCGAGGATCTATTAATGCGTAAGCTGTTTATCTCTTTGTTAGCTCTATTCATAACAGGATGTTCAATGCAACAGACAGCATTTACTGACTCTTCTCAGTTATCGGATATGAAGCTCAAACAAGCATTAACCGAAGAAAAAAAGAATCTTTCTTCATCCGTAAAATTGTATACCAAGAGTGAAGAGTTAATAAATGCCGCATTTAAAGATTTAGGAATTGTTTCTGGTCAATCATGCCGTGGTTCTTTACAGGATCCACCAGCTAATATCGCCGTAGCACGTAACCAGATGATAACGAAGGCCGCTCATTTGAATGCTAACGCAGTTTTATTACATCAGTGCGAGATGTTATCAGGTCAAGGATGCTACCAGATAGCAATATGTGAAGGTTCAGCTCTGCTTATTACTCAATGACCGATTTTCATTTCACACAAATAGGGGTTATCCATTCCCCTTACAAAGAAAAATTCGCCATTCCACGCCAACCAGGTCTTATTGAAGATGGAGGAGGACAATTGGTACTTCTTCCACCCTATAATCAACCAGATGCAGTTCGTGGTTTGGAACAATTTAGTCATCTGTGGGTTATTTTTATTTTCCACCAAACAATGGATGGCGGCTGGAAGCCAATGGTACGTCCTCCCCGTTTAGGCGGCAATGCAAAAATGGGCGTATTCGCAACCCGTTCAACTTTCAGACCGAATCCAATTGGTATGTCTCTGATTGAACTTAAAGGAATTGAATACAGAAAAGGCAATGTTACTCTGGAATTGGGCAGCCTGGATTTAGTTGATGGCACACCGGTTATTGATATCAAACCTTATCTGCCTTTTGCTGAATGTCAGCCACACGCTGTAGCAGGCTTTGCTCAAGCAGCACCTTCTGCCGGTATGGAAGTGATATTTTTACCTGCCGCCGAACAACAGCTCATCTCAGTTCAAAACACTTACCCGGATTTACGCCGTTTTATCAGTCAGGTCTTGGCTCAAGACCCTCGTCCTGCTTACCGGAGAGGAGAACAGGAAAATCGAGAATATGCCGTTCATTTACTGAATTTTAATGTACGCTGGAGAATCTGTGGCACATTGACTGAAGTGTTTTCCATTGAACCCCTTTAAAAATCAGTATATGCCCTTTTGACATCTTAAACTCGCTGGTAGACTAAAGACTTATTTTCGTTTTTTTATTAGCTGGCAAATTTCTGCCAGTCAGAAGCAATTTGCTGCTCTAATGGAACCCTAACAATGCGCACTAGCCAATATCTGCTCTCTACATTAAAAGAGACTCCTGCCGATGCAGAGGTTGTCAGTCATAAACTGATGCTTCGTGCGGGCATGATCCGTAAGCTCGCTTCAGGTCTGTATAATTGGATGCCTACAGGTGTCCGCGTACTAAAAAAAGTTGAGAAAATTGTTCGTGAAGAGATGAACAATGCCGGAGCAATTGAAATATCTATGCCCGTCGTACAGCCGGCAGATTTATGGCAGGAAAGTGGTCGCTGGGAACAATACGGCCCAGAATTACTGCGTTTTGCTGACCGGGGGGATCGCCCTTTTGTGCTGGGTCCAACTCATGAGGAAGTCGTTACTGATCTGATCCGCAATGAAGTCAGCTCATACAAACAGTTACCGCTGACTTTATTCCAGATCCAGACTAAATTCCGGGACGAAGTTCGCCCTCGCTTTGGTATAATGCGTTCTCGGGAATTCTTAATGAAAGATGCTTACTCTTTCCATACCACCCAAGAATCACTACAAGAAACTTACGACAATATGTACGAAGCCTACAGCAAAATCTTTACCCGTATTGGTTTGGATTTCCGTGCTGTTCTGGCAGACACCGGTTCTATCGGCGGTAGTGCTTCCCATGAATTTCAGGTTCTGGCTGCCAGTGGAGAAGATGATATCGTTTTCTCAACTGAATCCAATTACGCAGCTAATATTGAATTGGCCGAAGCTGTCGCTCCTGCTTATGATCGTGCAACACCAACAGAAGAGATGTATCTGGTAGACACCCCAAATGCAAAAACAATTGCTGAACTGGTTGAACAATTCAATCTGCCAGTTGAAAAAACAGTTAAAACTCTGATGGTTCATGCAGCAGAAGATACAGGCCATAAATTGATCGCCTTACTGGTCCGCGGCGACCATGAACTTAATGAAATTAAAGCAGAGAAATTATCTTTGGTTGCCAGCCCTCTGACTTTTGCTACCGAAGAAGAGATTCGTGCAATTATAGGTGCTGGTCCAGGCTCACTGGGACCTGTCAATCTACCAATACCTGTTATTATTGACCGCAGTGTGGCGGTGATGAGTGACTTTGGCGCAGGTGCCAATATTGATGACAAACACTATTTCGGGATCAACTGGGAACGTGATTTACCAATACCAACAGTCGCTGATATCCGTAATGTTGTTGAAGGTGATACCAGCCCGGATGGTAAAGGAACATTACTCATCAAACGCGGCATTGAAGTTGGTCATATTTTCCAGCTTGGCACCAAATATTCTGATGCAATGAAAGCAACCGTTCAAGGCGAAGACGGCCACAATCAGACCGTCACTATGGGTTGTTATGGTATTGGCGTTACCCGTATTGTCGCCGCAGCGATTGAACAAAATCACGATGACCGCGGTATCATCTGGCCTGATGCAATTGCACCATTCCAAGTCGCTATTCTGCCAATGAATATGCATAAATCATATCGTGTTAAGGAAGTTGCAGAGAAGCTGTATGCCGATCTGCGCACCAGCGGTATTGATGTTATTTTCGATGATCGTAAAGAACGCCCAGGCGTGATGTTTGCTGATATGGAGCTTATTGGCGTGCCACACACTATCGTTATCGGTGACCGCAATCTTGATAATGGCGAAGTAGAATATAAATATCGTCGCAATGATGAAAAACAGATACTGAAGCTAGACAATGTTGCTGATTATTTGAAGCAACAACTTAGTTGTTAATTAGGGTTATTACAATAACTCATTGAGCAGTATGGTGATAATGGTCAGACCACAAAGACGCAGTAAGTAAACTCGTTTTACTCTTCTGGCCCATTATCACCATTCATACTGAAACTAGAATTATTTCTTCATATTACAAGATTTCGATTTATCGAAATGAATTTTACCTGTCTGAACCAAAGCAGAATTAAATAGCCCATCCTCCATTGAAGGACTCACGCTATAATAGCCCTCAACTTCAACATAAACCGGCGTTCCACCTTCTACGCCAGCTTGATGATAGCCTTGCTCCAAATCCAAACTTTCCGGCACATCATAACGCTTACCTGTACTACAATCGGTGAATGAAGCGGCATCAGCTAGGTAACTGTATTCACCCGTCAGTTTTTCTGGTTTTACCCGTTTCAGCTCATAGTTGAATGACGATTCAATTGTGTTGCCTTCCATATCCAGCATTACCAGATTTCCATCCTTCGGCAGATAGTAATATTTCTGGTCATCTGATTTTGCCAGACGGATTTTTTCTCCATCTTTCGCCCATTGACCGGATTCAAAGAATGACTGATCACCATCACGAGAACCAAGATAAGTTTGTTCCAGAATATAAGTACCATCATCATCCAATAACAGTGTGGTATCAATACCAGAACAATCTGCACAAGGAAGAACACCATGAAAAGTCTGATCCATTGGCTGTGAACTCGTTTGCTGTACCAAGTTACTTTTACATCCCACCAACGCAGATACGCCCACAGCAACTAACGCTGTTAAAAGTTTTTTATTCACATTTATCTCCAAACAGTATAATGAGCTCTGTAACTCATCTTAATTAGTAACACAAAGAACATAAGATTATTGCAGCTTAATAGCGCAAATACCGCCCTTTTTAAGGATGTTACTCAATAGTAGCGAAATGATATGAGCCGATTTTAATACTTTTGTCAGGAACTTGCTGTGAAATAAGACTTTTATTTATTTACCGTTCAGATGGAACAACCAAAGTTATTCATTAATCACGATTGATTTCCTGTGCTATAGTCATTAATAGTGCTTTTGAGTTACAATTTTTAACAACCACAGGCGGCAATAACCGCCACTAACCATAGTGGTGAGCAAATATGTCTATAAATACTGAATATCAACCAATTAACTGTGACGACTATGACAACCTTGAATTGGCTTGCCAACATCAGCTCCATCTACACATAAAATTACGAGGTGGTGAAGTTATTGAAGGGAAAGCCTGTGATTTGATTTTGAAAAAGAAAGTTGAATACCTGATAATCGAAGCAGCAGATAATCCCCGAGAACTGCGGTTGGATCATATCGCCAGTTTCAGCCACCCTGAAATCGGTACTGTTATTGTTGAACATTCCGAATCCTGATAAGAAACAAGAAACAGCCGCCTCTGGCGGCTTATAACTCTTTATTTTAACAACGTTTTATTCCAGTTAATTGTCAATACTCTCTGCCCTTCTGCCGCTTCGCTTCCTTTAGTGATAAAAATACCTAATGCAGCTATCAGTTGTTCATTGTAATAAAGCAATGGAATTCGCTCTCTAAGCCACGGGGCAACCCCAAGCTCCTGCCACAATTTTTTACTGTGTCGGGAGTGTTGACGACCCACAATACTCATCATTCCCTGAACACCAAAGCGGATAGTCACCCGCTCATTATTAGCCGGAGTCCTTACTTGAATACCACGATCAGAAATATTCAGTTCTCCCAAGCGATCCGGTAATACCAACGGATTACAAATATCCCACTCAAGAACAGTGTCTCTCAAAGATTGCAATTGAGGAACCAACCAAAGTTTTTGCTTATAACGCCGTACATTATACTGCCCAAATTGTAGCAGGGGTTCAGCATCAGTACGAGCAAGAACCACCTCATACCAAAGCCTGTGAAGCTGCTCCCGTGAGGGCATTTTCATATCATGGTAACCAAACCAACGGCGTAACAAAGCATTTCGTTTAGCTTCTGAGCACGCTTCTAAAAGTGAAATACCTAAAGCGCCATCCTGAGTTACCAGCTCTTTCAGAGATTCATTCAACAGCTCATCCAGAAGCTGCTCCTGCTCACCACATAAACTTGCGCTACGAGCAACAGATTGTGGGAAATGCGGCCAGCGTTGATTCAGTAACGGCATAACATGTAAGCGCAGAAAATTCCTGTCATAACGATCATCCTGATTACTGCCGTCTTCGATCCAACTCAGACAATGTTCACTGGCATATATTTCCAACTCACTCCGGCTATAACCAAGCAGTGGGCGAAACAATAATGTATCAGCAAACTCGGCAACCGGAGGCATAGAAGCAAGACCAGCCGGACCGCTACCACGCTTTAACGCCAGCAAAAAAGTCTCCGCCTGATCATCAAGATGTTGAGCAGTTACCAAAATTTCATCTTTTTGTAATTCACACCTGAACATCTGATATCTGGCATCACGGGCAGCAGCTTCAATGCCCTTTTCACGAGCATCTATCGTTACTCTTTCAAAACAAAACTGCACTTGCCAGTCATCACAAATCTGTTGGCAATATTCAACCCATTGATCTGCTTTTGGATTCAAACCGTGGTGAATATGCATTGCTCTCAGCTGAACTTCCTGATTGTGCTGATTACGCCAATTGACCAACACATGCAGCAAAACTGAAGAATCAAGACCGCCACTGAATCCAACCAGAATTTTCTTATGTTCACCAAGCTGCTTAGCTAAAGTGAAAAATAGTCGCTCATCAATTTTTGTCATTACAGACTCAAGAGTTCCTTAATTTGCAACAATTTTGCATGCAGTGCAGGCGACGCAACGATTGAAACGTTGAAAACCTATGTCAGATCGCAGGAAACCCCTCGTTAGCTCCCCTTTATATCGCCGCCCGATTGGGCGACGGTTTACGGGGCAATTGCTAAGAACCACTGCTCCCCAGATAATATTTTCTACTATTTCGAAACAGTAAAGGATGGACGTAGCTGAAATTTATCAATTACAGTCACGTCCATCCCTTACTTAAGCAATTAATTCAGATCTCAACAGTAACCATATTGCATCAGGCGCTGATAACGACGGCTCACCAATTCTTCAGGTGACAAATGATCAAGAGTTGCCAGATCAGCCAATAACTGAGCTTTTAGTGATGCGGATATTACTTCGTAATTACGATGCGCGCCACCTAATGGCTCAGGGATCACGGTATCGATTAATTCCAGCTCTTTTAAGCGAGAAGCAATGATCCCCATTGCTTCTGCCGCCAGAGGTGCTTTTTCCGCACTTTTCCACAGAATTGAGGCGCAGCCTTCCGGGGAGATAACAGAATAAGTACTGTATTGCAGCATATTCACTTTATCACCGACACCGATTGCCAGCGCACCACCAGAACCGCCTTCACCAATCACAGTACAAATAACAGGCACAGACAAACGGGACATTTCACGCAAATTGCGGGCAATAGCCTCAGACTGACCACGCTCTTCCGCACCAACGCCAGGATATGCGCCAGGAGTATCAATGAAAGTAATAATTGGTAGTTTAAAACGTTCCGCCATTTCCATCAGACGCAGAGCCTTACGATAGCCTTCCGGCGCCGGCATACCGAAATTACGGCGGATTTTTTCTTTTGTTTCACGGCCTTTTTGATGACCAATAATCATCACTGGACGCCCATCAATACGAGCTAGACCACCAACAATTGCTTTGTCATCAGCGTAAGCGCGATCACCCGCCAGCTCTTCAAAATCAGTAAAAATATGCTGAATATAGTCCAATGTATAAGGACGACGTGGATGACGGGCAAGTTGAGCAATTTGCCAAGCACCTAAATCTGAAAAGATTTTGCGAGTCAATTCCAAACTTTTTTCCCGCAAACGTTGTACTTCTTCATCCAGATTTATATCTAATTTTTCATCTTGACGGCTAACTGCGGTTAGCGAATCAATTTTCGCTTCCAGCTCAGCAATCGGCTGTTCAAATTCAAGAAAATTCAGACTCATAACATTCCTACTTTTAGTCAAATTCTAATTCTACCTGCTCATTACCCAGCAGAGTCCGCAAATCTGTCAGAAGGTTATCCGTTGGCGTTACCCTCCACGTCGCGCCAAATCTTAAACGGGCGCGGGCGTCTTCCCTCTGGTAATAAAGATGAACTGGTATCGTTCCAGAACGATGTGGTTCCAAGGCACCACGAAGACGATTCAACAATTGATCATCAATTTGCCGGTCTAACAACGAGATAGCAAGCCCACGCGCATATTTTTCACGCGCTTCACTAATATCCATTAATTCACGGGCTGTCATTTTAAGGCCACCGTTGAAATCATCAAAGCTGACCTGCCCCGTAGCTATCAATATCCGGTCCTGTTCCAACAAATGCCGGTATTTCTCCAGGGCATCGGAAAATAGCATGACTTCCAGACGTCCTGAACGGTCATCCAATGTACAAATACCAATCCGGTTACCCCGTTTGGTTATAATCACTTTAGACGCCAGCACTAAACCTATCACAGTCGTTACTTGACCACGCGGTGTCGGATTCACATCTTTTAACCGTAATCCATTAGTATAGCGCTCAATTTCTTTTAAATAACGTGTGATCGGGTGCCCAGTTAAATAGAGCCCCAACGTTTCCCGTTCACCATCAAGAACAACCTGTTCCGGCCATTGAGAAATATTGGCATAAGAGCGCTCAACTTCTTCCGGCGCTTCAGCTAATACACCAAACATATCAGTCTGACCAATGGCTTCTGCTTTAGCGTGTTGATCTGCTGCTTTCAGGGCATCTTCCAGAGAGGACATCAGTGCCGCACGGTGCGGCCCCAGACGGTCAAACGCCCCTGACATGATCAGCTTTTCCATCACCCGACGATTTAATTTTTTAGTGTCAACGCGGGCACATAAATCAAACAGTTCTCTAAAATAGCCGCCTTTTTGACGAGCTTCGATGATCGCTTCAATCGGCCCCTCACCTACCCCTTTAATTGCGCCTATACCATATACGATCTCCCCATCATCATTAACATGGAAATGATACAAACCGCTATTAATATCAGGTGGTAATATTTTCAGCCCCATGCGCCAGCATTCATCAATCAGCCCAACGACTTTTTCTGTATTATCCATATCAGCAGTCATTACCGCAGCCATAAATTCAGCCGGATAATGTGCTTTCAACCATAAAGTCTGATAAGAGACCAATGCATACGCAGCGGAGTGAGATTTGTTAAATCCATAACCAGCAAATTTCTCTACCAGGTCAAAGATTTTCATTGATAGTTCGCCATCAATGCCGAGTTTTTTGGCTCCATCCTCAAATACGGAACGCTGCTTCGCCATCTCCTCCGGCTTTTTCTTGCCCATTGCCCGTCGGAGCATATCTGCACCACCGAGAGTATATCCCGCCAGCACCTGAGCAATCTGCATCACTTGTTCCTGGTAAAGGATAATACCGTAGGTTGGCTCCAAAACCGGTTGTAAAGATTCGTGCTGCCATTGTACATCTGGGTATGAAATCTCTTCCCGACCATGTTTGCGGTCAATGAAGTTGTCCACCATGCCTGATTGCAAAGGGCCAGGGCGAAACAGCGCCACAAGCGCAATCATGTCTTCGAAACAGTCGGGACGCAGACGTTTGATAAGATCCTTCATACCACGGGATTCGAGCTGGAATACCGCTGTTGTTTCAGCGCGTTGCAACATATCAAAGCTTTTGACGTCGCTCAGCGGAATCGCTGCGATATCAATTGGATCCAGATCTTTCTTCGCCCTGCGTGCGTTGATCATTTCCAGCGCCCAATTGATGATAGTCAACGTCCTCAGCCCGAGGAAGTCGAATTTCACCAACCCAGCATATTCCACATCGTTTTTATCAAACTGAGTAACCGGGTTCAAACCTTCCGGGTCACAGTAGAGAGGCGCGAAATCCGTGATCTTAGTTGGGGCGATAACAACCCCACCAGCGTGTTTTCCCGCATTACGGGTAACACCTTCCAATTTACGCGCCATATCTATCAGCGCTTTAACTTCTTCATCCGCCTCATAGATTTCAGGAAGTTGCGGCTCTGCGATAAATGCCTTTTCCAATGTCATACCAGGATCAAGCGGTATCAATTTGGAAATTCTGTCAACAAACCCGTATGGATGCCCCAGCACACGGCCAACATCCCGGATGACAGCTTTCGCGGCCATCGTACCGAATGTGATGATCTGAGATACGGCATCACGACCATATATATCAGCCACATGATCAATCACCATATCACGTTTTTCCATACAGAAATCGACGTCAAAATCGGGCATGGAAACACGTTCAGGATTAAGGAACCGTTCAAACAGCAAATCGAATTCCAAAGGATCGAGATCAGTTATTTTCAGAGCATAAGCCACCAAAGAACCGGCGCCAGATCCACGCCCTGGACCAACAGGAACACCATTGTCTTTCGACCACTGAATAAATTCCATCACGATCAGGAAGTAGCCAGGAAATCCCATCTGGTTGATAACCCGAAGTTCAACATCAAGCCGCTCATCATATTCAGGACGCTTTTCCGCCCGTACTTCAGGATCCGGGTAAAGAAATGCCAAACGCTCTTCTAACCCTTGTTTAGAGCTATCGACCAGATAATCTTCCGTGCTCATTTCTCCCGTCGGAAATTGCGGCAGGAAATACTCACCAAGGCGAATAGTGACATTACAACGCTTAGCAATTTCTACACTGTTCTCCAGCGCTTCGGGAATATCAGCGAATAGTTCACACATCTCCTGTTCACTACGCAGATATTGCTGAGGACTGTAATTTTTCGGGCGTTTTGGATCAGCTAATGTATAACCATCATGAATCGCCACACGGATCTCATGAGCATCAAAATCTTCACTGTCGATGAAACACACATCATTAGTCGCAACAACAGGCAAGTTCTTTTCTGTCGCCAGTGCAACCGCTGCATGAAGATAACTTTCTTCATCTGCACGGCCAGTACGAATTAGCTCCAGATAATAACAATCGGGGAAATGCTCCTGATAAAACTCAATGCATTGGTCTACCATAACCTGATTACCACGTAACAGGAATTTGCCAACATCTCCCATACGGCCACCAGAGAGCAGGACCAACCCTTCTTTATGGTTTATCAGCCATTCTTGTTTAATTGTCGGGCCAACAGCGCCATACCCCTTCTGATAAGCCTCTGATATCAGTAACGTCAGGTTATGATAGCCAGTATTATTGCGCGCAAGAACAGTCAGGTTAGCGTACTCATCACCGAGCAACTCGCTTTCCATACAGAAATCAGCACCAATAATCGGTTTTATTCCCGCCCCATGAGCACTGCCGTAAAATCTCACCAGCCCACACAGGTTAGTAAAATCAGTGATCGCAAAAGCTGGCATACCTAATTGAGCAACCTTTTTCACTAAAGGGCTGGTTTTGGCTAAGCCATCAATCATTGAATAGTCGCTGTGGACACGTAAGTGTACAAAACGGGGTTCGGCCATGTGTTTGTCCAGATAATATTGATTTGAAGAATAGCTGTATTCAGTCAACAAGTTAACTTAAAGGCCAATTGCTCTTTTAACCGGCGCAAAACTTTTACGATGATGTTTTGTCGCTCCCAACAGAGCCAACTTTTCTAAATGAAATGCCGTTGGGTAGCCTTTATGTTTAGCAAATCCATATTCAGGAAATAATTGGTCAAGTTCAACCATTTCCCGATCTCTAGTCACTTTCGCCACGATAGAAGCTGCACTAATTTCAGCAACCAGCCCATCGCCTTTTATCACAGCTTGTGCAGGCATTGACAATTTAGGGCAACGATTACCATCAATCAGTACATATTCAGGCGAAATAGATAAGCCAGCCACAGCCCTTTGCATCGCAAGCATAGTTGCATGCAAGATATTCAGTTGATCAATTTCTTCTGACTCTGCGCGCCCCAAACTCCAACACAACGCTTTTTCTGTAATCTCCAGATATAACGCTTCACGGCGTTTCTCACTGAGTTTTTTAGAATCAGCCAACCCGGCGATCGGCCTGGATGGATCTAAAATAACAGCGGCGGTCACAACTGCACCGACTAATGGGCCTCGGCCAACTTCATCAACTCCGGCAATCAGATTTGCCTGAGGATATATAAATTCCATCATTTTCCTGCTAATTCCAGTACAGCTTGTGCAGCTTGTTCATCAGCATGACAGCGGATGCTTTCGTGCAGATGTAAAAATGTCTGTTTCAATGCTTCAACTTTTTCACTACCTTGCAGTAATGACAACAATTCATCTGCAAGTTCCTGCGGCTGACACTTTTCCTGCAATAATTCTTTAACCAGCTCTTTACCGGATAACAAGTTCGGCAATGAAACATAAGGTGTTTTTACAAGACGTTTTGCCAGCCAGAAAGTAAAGGGTTTCATCCGGTAACCCACGACCATCGGGCATTTTGCCAGCATACATTCCAGAGCAGCCGTGCCAGATGCCAAAAGTGCGGCATCACTTGCAATCATAATTTCACGCGCTTTGCCATCCATAAGGCGAACATTCAGATCTGGCGTAGTTTCCTGTTTGATTCGCTCGAATTGTTCACGCCGTTTAGCATTCACTAACGGCACAAACACATGTAAATCTGGCATCTTTTGCCGCAATAACTGAGCAGTTTTTAAAAAATCAGCACCCAGCATCTCAACTTCAGAATGGCGGCTCCCTGGCAACAAAGCCAGGCAAACGGCCTCTTGCGGGATACCTAATAGCTCACGTGCTGCCGCTTTATCCGGCTGTAACGGCATAGCATCCGCCATTGTATGCCCAATAAACCGGCAAGGGACATTAAACTTATCGTAAAACGCTTTTTCAAAAGGTAAGAAGGCCAAGACCATATCGGTGGCTTTACCAATTTTGAAAACACGTTTTTGACGCCAGGCCCATACCGACGGACTAACATAATGAATAGTACGGATGCCCTGCTGTTTTAACCGGCCTTCCAATGTAATATTGAAATCCGGCGCATCAATGCCCACAAACACATCAGGTTTCAGTTCTGTGAAACGGGTTGTCAGATCCTTACGGATTTTCAGCAAACGAGGAAGACGTTCAAGAACTTCGACAACCCCCATTACAGCCAGCTCTTCCATCTCATACCAGGCTTCACAACCTTCAGCCTGCATAAGAGGCCCCGCAACACCAACAAAACGGGCATTGGGTATTTTGGCTTTTAATGCACGGATTAAACCTGCTCCAAGGATATCACCGGAGGTTTCTCCGGCGACTAATCCAATCGTCAGCGGGTGCAGACTATCAATAGAAGAAATGGTAGCCAAAGGAGTAACCTTCATCTACTTAACGGATAATGCCACGGGTAGAATTTGCCAGAAAATCGCTGAAGATCTTTACATGCTGATTATCTTCAGCCAACTTCGCAATTTCCTGCTGTGCTTCTTCTAAAGTTTTTCCGTTACGATACAATAACTTGTATGCATTTCTGATGAGATGTAATGAATCTTTATCAAAACCGCGACGTTTCAAACCTTCAATATTAATGCCAAAAGGTGTTGCATGATTACCCTGAGCAATAACATATGGAGGAATATCCTGCACCACACCGGAGCACCCACCCACCATAGCATGAGAGCCAATCTGACAAAACTGATGAATCGCGCTCATACCACCGATGATGACATAATCCCCCAGAATAACATGCCCTCCCAGAGTACCATTATTAGCAATGACACAACGATCACCGATAATACAGTCATGAGCGATATGTGCATTAATCATCAACAAATTATCATTGCCGATTTTCGTTAAACCACCACCTTGCTCAGTTCCACGATGAATGGTCACACTTTCGCGGATACGGTTACGATCACCAATTTCAACTCTGGTTGGTTCACCATGATATTTCAGATCCTGATTCATTTCCCCAATCGAGGCAAACTGAAAAATCTGATTATCACGGCCGATTTTAGTTATTCCATTGACAACAATATGAGATTTCAGCTCTGTACCTTCGCCAATTTCAACCTGAGAACCAATGCAACAAAATGGGCCAATACGAACATTGGCGCCAATAACCGCGCCATCTTCTACAATAGCGCTAGGATGTATATAAGCGGTTTCATCAATCATAGACTAGACCTCACGACGGCGAGCGCACATCATTTCTGCTTCGCAAACCACTTCTCCATCGACTTTTGCTACGCCTCTACAACGAGCAACCCCTCGACGCTCTTTAATAAATTCAACTTCTAAAATCATTTGGTCCCCAGGCACTACCGGGCGTTTAAAACGGGCACCATCAATAGCGGCAAAATAATAGAGTTCATTTGGCTCCAGTTTACCTACACTCTTAAATGCCAGAATTCCGGTGGCCTGTGCCATAGCTTCAAGGATCAGAACACCAGGGAAGATAGGTTTGCCTGGGAAATGCCCCTGGAAGAAGGGTTCGTTAAAAGATACATTTTTAACTGCACGTAGGAATTTACCTTCCTCAAAATCAAGAACGCGATCCACCAATAAAAACGGATAACGATGCGGAAGCAGATCTAAAATTTCTTCAATGTGCAGAGTATGATTATCACTCATCTAAATACTCTTCCTGTCTAAAAAGGACTAATTATATTAACGACACGGCCCGCTTAAACCCCAAATCCAGAGTTCCCAGGCAGGCCGCAAAAATAAAATACAACCAAAAATATAGTGCAATTACTCTTTTTTGCCTTCCAGCTTACTCTCCAATGACTTAAGACGTTTATTCATTTCATTGATATTCATGACTAAAGCTGCTGTCTTACGCCAAACTTTATTTGGTTGTAACGGAATACCAGAAGAGTATACACCAGGTTCAGTGATTGGGCGCATCACCATACTCATCCCCGTGACTGTTACCTTATCACAGATTTCCATATGTCCATTAATGACACTGGCGCCACCAATCATACAATAACGACCAATTTTCAGACTACCGGCCATGATCACACCGCCAGCAACTGCTGTGTTATCACCAATGATAACATTATGGGCAATCTGACACTGGTTATCGATAATGACGCCATTACCGATAATAGTATTGTCCAAAGCACCCCGATCGATAGTTGTGCAGGCGCCAATCTCAACCCGGTCACCAATAATGACTGAACCTAATTGAGGGATTTTAACCCAATTACCGCGATCATTCGCATAGCCAAAGCCATCAGATCCGATAACGGCCCCTGACTGAATCAAACACTGCTCACCAATTTCAATATCATGATAAACAGAAACATTTGCCCAAAGGCGGCTTCCCTCGCCAATATGCGTATTTTTACCAATAAAGCAGCCAGCCCCGATCACAACATTGTCACCAAGAACAACGCCGGACTCGATAACAGCATTAGCGCCAACGGAAACATTTTTACCCAGTATTGCCTGAGGTGAAATCACCGCAGAAGGGTGAATATCCTGTGCGGGAACCGGTGTTGTATCCATAATCTGGGCCATATAGGCATAGGCCAGATAAGGATTGGCAACAACTAATGCCGGAACATTACAATAAGGAAGATCTGACTCGCGAAGAACAACAGCGGCAGCCTGACATTCACCTAAACGTTCACGGTAACGGCTGTCAGACAAAAAAGTGATCTGTTCGTTATTAGCCGAATGCATTGGGGCAATACTGGTGATGACCACATCGCCATCACCATGTAATTGTGCATTCAACTGCTGAGCTAAATCAGCCAATCGAATTGAAGGCATCTATTATTTAACCTGTTTCAATACACTTGCCGTAATGTCTTTGCCAGATACTGAATAAGCAACAGCATTCGCATCAACCACAACGTCATAGCCTTCTTTACCTGCAACTACTTTGATTGCGTCCTGGATACGGCTCAGAATTTTATTGCGTTCTTCCATTTGGCGACGACGATTATCTTGCTCAAAAGTCTGGGCTTTTTTGCCGAACTCTTCACGTTTAGCCATAACGTCTTTTTCCAGATTAGCGCGCTCGCTGGATTTCATGGTAGAACCATCGCGCTGTAATTTCTGAATTTTGGTCTGCAAATCAGCTTCCATTCTTTGCAGTTCAGATGCGCGGCTTTTGAACTCATTTTCCAACTGTTTCGCAACAGCTTCACGGGCAGGCAACTGCTGGAAAATCTCACCGACATTTACAACGGCAATCTTGTCTGCTGCCTGAGCACCAGCAGAGAAAGCTAATGCAATACCGAGGCTTGCTGCACACAACAATTTCTTCACTATAAACTCCTTAAACCACGCTATCTGTAACATATTGGAAAACTTCGTTAATGCCCTGAAACCAATGATTTCAAAGCTTGCTTTATCAATAATCTGTTTTATCAATAATAAGATAAAAACGCATTATCACCAGGTTTTGCCAATATTAAATTGGAATTGTTCTGATCTATCGCCTTCGTAGTCTTTGATCGGCTTAGCATAAGAGAACACCAGCGGTCCCAAAGGAGATATCCATTGCAATGCAATACCCGCTGAAACACGGATATTACCTGGTTTACTGTAATCAGGTATACCTTTGGCTTTCATTACAGCAGAATCACTCCAGTCAGTATCCCAAACTGTACCTGAATCAATAAAGAATGAAGTTCGGACAGAATTCGAGTATTTACCATCAAGGAATGGCGTTGGTGTGATCAACTCAAGGCTGGCGACTGCCATTGCGTTCCCCCCCACAGCATCACGGGATGGGCTATTTTCCTTAGGACTTCCGTCCTTATTCAAGTAAATAGCCTTAGGACCGATATTGTTGGAACGGAAACCACGAACGGTACTGGCGCCACCTGCATAGAAGTTCTCATAGAATGGCAACCCTTTACCACCGATCCCATCACCATAGCCTAAACGACCGCGCCCCAAAATCACCCAAGTACGCGCATCATTAATTGGATAGTACGCAGACGTATCAAAAGTCACTTTATAGAATTCGTTATCCGAGCCAGGGATGGTTACTTTACCGTTCAGAGTCGATTTCACACCCGATGTTGGGAAGAAACCACGGTCAAGGTTGTTGTACGTCCAACCTACATTCAGAGAGAAATCATCCGCTTTAAAGTCAGCTTTTCTTTCAAGACTTGGATTCTCACCCATAGACTTCAGATAACGCCACATTGCTGCCTGAGGGAGCATCTCGGATAGAGAGTTATGAATATAGCCCAACCCAAAACGTAAGGAGTTATTTTCATTAATCGGGAAACCAAGGAAACCATCTACACCATAGCTTTGGTTGGTATAACCGGACAAATCAGCATCATCAGCTCTGAAATCGTTATAGAATACCCGGCCACCGAGACTCACCCCATTAACCGTAAAATAAGGATCAGTGAAAGAGATTTCTGCATAGGTTGAGTAATCATTCTTACTGGCATTAACCCCAACAGAGTTACCTGTTCCCAACCAGTTATCCTGCTGAGCGCCAATCTGGAAACTGACGCCACTTTCAGTACCGAAGCCAACTCCAAAATTCAGAGAACCGGTATTGCGTTCTTTAACTTTATAAACAATATCTACCTGATCAGAGCTGCCGGGTATACGCTGAGTTTCAACATCTACAGTTTCGAAATAACCCAAGCGGTTAAGACGTTCTTTACCCAATTCAACCAGATCACTCCCCAGCCATGCCCCTTCCATCTGGCGCATTTCACGACGCAAAACGGAGTCTTTACTGGTGTCATTGCCAGAGAAACGGATTTTACGAACATAGAAACGGTTACCTGCATCAATATTGACATGCAGTTTCACTGTTTTGTCCTGATCATTAATTTCAGGTTGAGTCATCACCCGTGGGTAAGCATAACCATAACGGCCAAGCAAATTTTTGATTTCACTTTCCATTTTAGTCACCTGAGTCCCGTTATACAGAGAACCAGGCTCAATGTTAGCCAATTTAGTGATTTCTGACTGATAACCCGCCATATTACCGTTCAGGTCAATACCAGATATTTTGTATTGATTCCCCTCAGTAATATTCAACGTGACATAAATACCTTTTTTATCCGGCGTCAAACTGACCTGAGTCGAATCAATGTTAAAACGGGCATAACCGCGATCAAGATAAAAACTGCGCAACACTTCAAGGTCGCCAGCCAGTTTTTGTTTCTGATATTTCTGATCAGCAGTCAGATTCCACCACGGCACATCATCTCTGAGTTGGAAACGATTCAATAACTCATCAGAAGAAAATGATTTGTTACCTACGATGTTAATCTGCTGAATTTTTGCCGAAACACCTTCAGCGAAAACCAGTTTTAAATCGACACGATTGCGTGGCAGTGGCGTAACAACCGCTTTTACACTGGCGTTGTATTTACCCACACTGTAATAGAAATCCTCCAGCCCTTTTTCGATATTGGACAACATAGTGCGGTCAAGTGCTTCACCGACCCGAACACGAGATGCCTCAAGATTCTGTTTCAGCATGTCATCTTTCACCGATTTATTGCCAGAGAAAGTAATGCTGGCAATAGTCGGCCGTTCTTTTACCTGAACAATAAGTGTATTGCCATCACGCAGGACACGAACGTCTTCAAAGTTACCAGTAGCAAATAGTGCATGAATGGTACGACCGATATCTTCATCGCTGACCGTATCACCTACGCGAACTGGCATGTTCAGTAATGCTGCGCCTACGGCAACGCGTTGAAGACCTTCAAAGTGAATATCCCGAACTACGAACCCGTCTGCACCGTACGCAGTGGCGCTGCCAAACAGCAGCGACGCTATGAGTAACTTTTTCATCGCCATCGTTGTAATGCGTCTTCCTAACCAGTCTTCCGCTTTAGAAGCGGGAGAAATCATTGAAAAGTGCAAGCCCCATCAATAACACCAATACTATGGCACCGATGCGATAGCTGAAGTCTTGTACACGCTCGGAAACCGGCCCGCCTTTTATCTTTTCGATAATCAAGAAGAGCAAGTGTCCACCATCTAACACAGGTAATGGAACCAAGTTAATGATCCCAAGATTGACACTTATTAGCGCCAAAAACATCAAATAATACACCAAGCCTGAATCAGCCGACACCCCTGCCCCTTTGGCAATAGAGATAGGCCCACTCAAGTTGTTAACTTTCACATCACCGACGATTAGCTTACCCATCATATTGACAGTTAACCGCATCAGCTGCCAGGTCTTGTCTCCTGCCTGATAAATGGCAGAGAAAGGCCCGTATTGCTGAACCATTTTATATTCGTCTGCTAATGGAATAACCCGCAGTTCCACACCGGCAAAGCCAACTTCCTTACCCTTGGCTTGCTGTCTTACTTCCGGCGTTATAGAGAGAGAAATAATATGACCAGCCCTATCCACTGAAAGTTCCAGTGGGACATTCGGATTATTACTAACAAAGGATGTAAAAGTATGCCAAGCATCTAATTCCTGACCATTGACTTTAACTATCCTATCCCCCTTTTGTAAACCGGCCTTTTCCGCGGCGGTACCAGGAGTCACATTCTCCAGTTGAGAATCCAAACGAGGGCTGACAGGCATAATCCCTAATGACAACACGGGATCCTGCTTATCGGGGTTAAAACTCCATTGTCGCAAATCCAGAATCTTCTCTACCGGATGCGATGAGCCTGGAGGTATAACCTGAACAGTCATGTTCTCATCACCTATCTTACCTATCAGAGCAAAACGAACTGAATTCCAGTCAGGCGTTTCGATACCATCTACGGATTTTAGTTCCATTCCTGATGAAATATTTGCTTGTGCCGCAATAGAATCTGGTTTGATATCTGCAACGACAGGACGTATTGCCGGCACGCCAATAATAAACACCAACCAATAAACCACAACCGCCAGTAAAAAGTTAGCAATTGGCCCTGCACTGACAACCGCAGCGCGCTGACCAATAGTTTTACTATTGAATGCCATATGACGGTGTTCAGGAGAAACAGGTGAAACACGCTCATCAAGCATTTTCACATAGCCCCCCAGCGGAATAAGGGCTATGACATATTCAGTTCCCTGACGATCGGTACGCCGCCATAGCGCTTTACCAAAACCAATGGAGAAACGTTCAACATGAATACCACACTTTCTGGCCACCCAAAAATGACCGAACTCATGCACAGTGATCAATATACCCAGCGCAATAATAAAAGCCGCCAGATTCCAGAGAATTCCCATCATATTCCTTTAAACGCCATCAAACAGAGAAATCAAAATACCAGCAATATCAGACCGGCAAAGACAGGGATCGCCGCAGTCAGGCTATCAATACGATCCATCACACCGCCATGTCCCGGAATTAGCTGACTGCTGTCTTTAATACCAGATTCACGTTTGAACATACTCTCAGTCAAATCACCAAATACAGAAGCGATAACGACAATAGCAGAACACAACATGAGTTTTTCAGGCATTACTGGCACTGGAGCATATTTACCAAATAACCATGAAATAATAGCCGCAGTTATTAAACCACCCACTAATCCTTCCAGCGTTTTCCCTGGCGAGACTTTTGGCGCCATTTTGTGTTTACCTAAAGTACGTCCGAATAGATAAGCACCAGAATCAGCTCCCCAAACCAATAACATGACATACAGCAACCACCATGCGCCGTGATATGAATTGTCATCATATCCCTGAGTCCGTAAAACCATCATTCCACAGTAAAACGGCACTAATGTCAGGGCTCCAAACAAGAGGCGCAATAACATGGATTTCTTCCAGATTAAAGCGGAAGAGGGATAGGTAATCACCAGAAGAGTCGCAACGATCCACCAAATCATCCCCATCCACAGGATAAAGGTAATTTGCTGTTGTTTAATCAGATCAGTGAAATCCGGCAGAGTATATTGCAAGGCCAATAAACCGATAGCGAACAAAACAGCCAGAATAACCCGTTTCTTTTGGCTAAATAAGCTGGCAAATTGCCCCCATTCCCATGCAGCAAGGACTGAAACAGCTATAATAACCAGCCCGAAAGCGGCTGGCGGCAGCAAGAACAAAGCGGCAATCACAAGAGGGATTAATATCACAGCCGTTATAAGGCGGTACTTCAGCAAGAGCTCCTCCTATGATCCCACATCGGCATCGTCTGGTATTGTTCCGCCAAACCGGCGTTCTCTTTTCGCAAAGGCATTAATTGCACCTTCAAAAACGGTTTCATTAAAATCAGGCCAGAGTATATCGGTAAAATAGAATTCTGCATAAGCTATCTGCCATAACAGAAAATTACTGATACGATGCTCACCACCAGTTCTGATGACCAAATCAACTTGAGGTTGCTGGTTCAGATTAATGTAATTATTGACTAATTCCTCAGTAATATCCTGTGGTTCAAGGGAATTATCCTTAATCTGCCGGGCAATTTTCTGAACACTTTGAACTATATCCCAACGACCACCATAATTTGCAGCAATATTAAGTTGCAGACCAGTATTATTAGCAGTCAACTTAACCGAGCGGCGGATACGCTCTTGTAAACGCTCACTGAACCGGCAGATATCGCCAATAACAGATAATCTAATATTATGCTTATGTAAACTTTTGATTTCACTATCTAGTGCAAAAATAAACAACTCCATTAAAGAGCTGACTTCCTGCTCCGGCCGGTTCCAGTTTTCACTGCTGAAAGCGTACAGAGTCAACGACTCAATTTTGTGTTTAGCCGAGAAACTCACCGCACTCCGTACCGCCTTAATCCCTGCACGATGACCAAAAACTCTTAATTTCCCACGTTTTTTTGCCCAACGGCCGTTACCATCCATAATAATGGCAACGTGTTTAGGTAATAATGACGACAAATCGTTCTGATGATCGCTGGATAATATCACTCAATTAATCCTTTACTGGTTAGGGTAATTCTCTTGCAAATTCAAGCATCCAAACATAAAAAAGCCGTGTCTTGTATCACGATCACGACTTGGTTAAAAGCCTAATTATCTGAAAGAAAACTCTCCAAAATCTGAACTGTTAATTATACCAACCAACAGTTATACGAAAACTATACCACCAGGTAAAAATGCGAACAAATACCCATTTGCCAATCAGCAATACTATCGAATAAATGAACTGATCGTCTTTATAGCTAAATCTCTTGCGAGCTGATCAATCTGTAAGACTTCTTCAATGCTCTGAGGTTCCGGTAAATTTAATTTTTCTACAACCTGCCGGTTTATAATAGCAATATCTGTGAAAGAGATTCCATTTTGTAAAAAAACTTTAACGATTTCTTCATTCGCTGCATTCAGCGCTGTAGTTGCAGCCTGACCTTCATGGCATGCTTCAATAGCCAGCTTCAAACAGGGATACCGTCCATAATCTGGTTTCGAAAAAGTCAGTGAGCCTAAAGAACAAAAATCAAGAGGTTCAACACCAGAAGCAATACGATTTGGGTATGCCATTGCATAGGCAATCGGCGTACACATGTCCGGTGTTCCTAGTTGAGCGATAACGCTACCATCCTGATAACGGACCATTGAGTGAATGACAGACTGAGGATGAATCACCATTTCCATTTCCGCAGCAGATGCATTGAACAAACAACACGCCTCAATGTATTCCAAGCCTTTATTCATCATTGTCGCAGAATCTACAGAAATCTTGCGCCCCATCGACCAATTCGGGTGAGCACAAGCCTGTTCCGGCGTCATAAAAGCCAGCTGTTCCAAAGGAGTATGGCGAAAAGGCCCACCCGAACCTGTCAAAATGATATTAGCAACCCCGTGTTGTTTCAGATCCCCGTACCCAAGATTCTGTTGTATTACCTCAGGTAAACTCTGGAAAATAGCGTTATGCTCGCTGTCAATGGGTAGCAATTGAGCATTATGCTTCACCACGGCATCCATAAAAAACCGGCCGCTGGTGATCAAGGATTCTTTATTCGCAAGTAAAATTTGTTTACCCGCCCGGATAGCAGCCAGTGTTGGCAGTAAACCCGCAACACCGACAATCGCAGACATTACCTGATCAACATCACTCAAAGCAGCCAGATCACATGCAGCCTGTTCGCCGAAAAGTACTTCGGTCTTACAACCTTGTTCAATAAGCAACTGTCTAAGTTCTTTTGCGGAAACTTCATCCGCCATCGCAGCATATTGAGGCTTAAATTCCAGACATTGTTCAGCCATAACCTGAACATTCTTCCCGGCGGCAAGCGCCGTTATTTCAAATTTATCAGGATGATTGCGAACTACAGCAAGTGTACTTTTGCCTATGGAACCTGTGGAACCAAGGATGGTCAACCTTTTCATACTGATGCTCTGAATTGCTCTGTTTGATGTGTATTGATACTTGTCTGATTTGCCTGGTATGAATACCCATGACCTCAGAGAAATGCCGGATAAAAAATAGCGCCGCACGATAGCGACGCTTAATGTATCTCATGAAAGAGATTAGAACTCCATCAGTTCTTCTTCTTTCTTAGCTAAAGCTTCATCAACTTTTTTGATAAAACTATCAGTCAACTTCTGAATATCATCCTGTGCACGACGCTCATCATCTTCACTGATCTCTTTATCTTTCAGCAAAGCTTTGATTTTATCGTTAGCATCACGACGGATATTACGCACAGAAACACGCCCTTGTTCAGCTTCGCCACGAACCACTTTAATCAGATCTTTACGACGTTCTTCTGTCAATGGGGGCAAAGGAACACGGATTGTTGTACCCGCAGAAGAGGGATTCAGACCTAAATCAGAAGCCATGATTGCCTTTTCAATCGCCGGAGTCATAGTACGATCAAATACCGTGATAGCCAGAGTACGAGCATCCTCAGCGATGACGTTAGCAATCTGACGTAGAGGTGTAGGCGCACCATAATACTCAACAGTGATACCATCCAACAGACTTGGAGAAGCACGGCCAGTGCGAACCTTACTGATTTGGTTTTTAAGTGCTTCGACGCTTTTTTCCATACGGTCTTGTGCGTCTTTTTTGATTTCATTAATCACGTTACAAACCCTTGGGAACTGGTTGTTTTTCAAGCCATAAGTCATTATGACCATGTTTATTACATTTGACGTATCAGGCGACTAATCATACCGCCAAACATTTCTGGTGTCTCTGAACATTATTCGTGGAAAATCAGAGTACCTTCATTTTCACCCATTACCACACGACGCAGCGCACCCGGTTTATTCATATTAAATACACGAATTGGTAAGCTATGATCACGAGCCAGAGTAAATGCCGCCAAATCCATGACTTTTAATTCACGCTCTAATACCTGCTGATAAGACAGCTTATCGAACAATACCGCTTCCGCATCTTTAGCCGGATCAGCAGAGTAAACACCATCTACTTTAGTTGCTTTTAGCACAACATCTGCTTCAATCTCAATACCACGTAAACATGCTGCCGAATCGGTAGTAAAGAACGGATTGCCAGTACCCGCAGAGAAAATAACAACCCGACCATGACGTAACAAACTAATCGCTTCTGCCCAACTATAGTTATCGCAAACGCCATTTAAAGGAATGGCAGACATTAGACGGGCGTTCACATAGGCGCGGTGTAATGCATCCCGCATTGCCAGACCATTCATCACTGTTGCCAACATGCCCATGTGATCGCCTACTACACGGTTCATTCCTGCTTCAGCCAAGCCCGCGCCACGAAACAGGTTACCCCCGCCAATGACGACGCCGACCTGTATGCCTAACTCAACCAGTTCTTTAATCTCTTGAGCCATGCGGTCTAAGACGCTGGCATCTATACCAAAACCTTCTGCACCTTGCAGGGCTTCGCCGCTGAGCTTAAGCAGGATACGCTGATATACGGGTTTTGCATTGGTTGCCATGATGTTCTGTCCTAAAGCAGAAAAGTATATTGGGGATTTACATACATCCGAGCCACGCTGACCAGATGCAAAAAACTCAACGCCTACTAGAATAGACGGTTTAGATTAGATAAAACAGAACCGCCATTTGGCGGCTCTGTTTATAGAAATTAAGACTGTTTACTCATTGCAGCAACTTCTGCTGCGAAGTCAGCCTCAACTTTCTCAATACCTTCGCCAACCTCATAACGGATGAAGTTAGTCACTTTAGCATTGTTCTCTTTCAGCAGATCGCCAACCGTTTTGCTTGGGTCCATCACGAAATGCTGACCAGTCAGAGAGATCTCGCCGGTGAATTTGTTCATACGGCCAGAAACCATTTTCTCTGCGATTTCGCGTGGTTTACCAGACTGCATTGCGATATCGAGCTGGATTTGATGCTCACGCTCAACAACTTCAGCAGGGACATCGCTTGAGTTAACATATTCTGGCTTGCTTGCAGCAATGTGCATAGCCACATGCTTAATCAGCTCTTCATTAGCGCCTTCAGCCGCAACCAGAACACCGATACGCGCACCATGCAGGTAAGTACCCAGTTGTTCACTTTCTAATACAGAAACGCGACGAATGTTGATGTTTTCACCGATTTTAGCAACCAGTGTAGTACGTTGTTCTTCGAACTTAGCTTTCAGAATTTCAATGTCAGAGACTTTATCAGCCAATACTGCTGCCATAACTTCTTTACCGAAAGCGATGAAGCCAGCATCTTTAGCAACGAAGTCAGTTTCACAGTTCAGCTCAACCAAAGCACCGAATTTACCATCAGTAGCTACTTCCGTCAGGATGATACCTTCAGCAGCAACACGGCCAGCTTTCTTAGCCGCTTTCGCCTGACCTGATTTGCGCATGTTGTCAATGGCTAACTCGATGTCGCCATTAGCTTCAACCAGCGCTTTTTTACATTCCATCATACCTGCGCCAGTACGCTCACGCAGTTCTTTTACCAAAGCAGCGGTAATTCCAGACATTTGTTTTATTCCTCGATGTATCCCGCAGGAAGATAAGATCCCACATGGATAGTTCTTATATCAGATACGTAAAAGGGGGCCATAACAGGCCCCCCTAACCAATATATTTCAATACCTGGTTAATAAGGGCTCAACAATGAGCTTGCCTTATTATTCAGCTTCTACAAAGCTTTCTTCTGCCTGAACAGCCAGATCTTGAGAACGACCTTCACGAACAGCGGTAGCAACAGCACCCAAATACAGTTTTACTGCACGGATTGCGTCATCGTTACCCGGGATGATGAAATCAACACCATCTGGATCAGAGTTAGTATCAACAACAGCGAATACTGGGATACCCAGATTGTTCGCTTCTTTGATAGCAATGTGTTCATGTTCAGCATCGATAACAAACAGAGCGTCAGGTAAGCCGCCCATATCTTTGATACCGCCCAGGCTGTTTTCTAACTTACCAAGTTCACGAGAACGAATTAACGCTTCTTTCTTGGTCAGTTTGTCAAAAGTACCGTCCTGAGACTGTGCTTCTAAATCTTTCAAACGCTTGATAGACTGGCGAACGGTTTTCCAGTTAGTCAGCATACCGCCTAACCAACGGTGATTAACGAAGAATTGATCACAGCTCAGAGCTGATTCTTTAACCGCTTCGCTTGCAGCACGCTTAGTACCAACAAACAGGATTTTGCCTTTGCGTGAAGCAATTTTGTTCAGTTCAGCTAACGCGTCGTTGAACATTGGAACAGTTTTTTCCAGGTTGATGATATGCACTTTATTACGAGCGCCAAAGATGAATGGTTTCATTTTTGGGTTCCAGTAACGAGTCTGGTGACCGAAGTGAACGCCCGCTTGCAGCATATCGCGCATGGAAACAGTTGCCATTGTAAACCTCTGTAAAATATTAAGTTGGGGTTATGCCTCCACGAGCCCCATAACACCGACTCTTTAGCTGCATGTTCTGCATGAGAGCACCCCGGTGTATGTGCCGACCCGTGTGTGTTATTTACACAATGAGTATATTTAACGCCTCTGGTGTTTTGCCTTAGAAACAAATACACAGAACGCCGGCGCGCTTTATATCATAAACCGGCTTAAGACACCAACTTTTGTTGTCATTTTCTGATAGCACAATATGGAAAGAAAAACACGGTTATGATGGATATTCCTAATAAATACAAGTAACGGGGAAAATATGGCTGCCAACGGTTATTGGCAGATATTCTGTAGGCTGATACCATTGGTTCAATAATTTTTTTCCTATTGATAATCATACAACCAGCAGATTTGCTGGCTTTGAATGGACAAGTTTCATGGCAATCTCAATTAAAACCTCTGAAGATATTGAAAAAATGCGCGTCGCCGGCCGCCTAGCGGCGGAAGTACTGGAAATCATTGAACCTTACGTCAAACCCGGTGTGACAACAGGTGAATTGGATCGCATCTGTCACGATCACATCACCAATAAACAACAGGCTGTTTCAGCTTGTCTTGGTTATCACGGTTTCCCAAAATCTGTCTGTATTTCGGTTAATGACGTCGTTTGTCACGGTATCCCAAGTGATGATAAAGCGCTGAAAAATGGCGATATCGTTAATATTGATGTGACTGTTATAAAAGAGGGCTTTCACGGCGATACTTCAAAAATGTTTATTGTTGGTAAACCAACCATTCAGGGTGAACGTCTATGCCGCATCACTCAAGAAAGCCTCTATCTGGCACTGAAAATGGTAAAACCAGGTATTCGCCTACGCACTCTTGGTAAAGCCATTCAACAGTTTGTTGAAGCCAAGAATTTTTCTGTGGTCCGTGAATATTGTGGTCATGGCATCGGCGCAGTCTTCCATGAGGAACCTCAAGTACTGCACTATGATGCAGATGATGGCGGTGTTGTACTGCAAAAAGGGATGGCTTTCACTATTGAACCTATGGTTAACACTGGCGATTACCGCATCCGCACCATGAAAGATGGCTGGACAGTCAAAACCAAAGATCGCAGTTTGTCTGCTCAATATGAACACACGATTGTTGTGACTGATAACGGCTGTGAAATCATGACGTTGCGTAAAGAAGAGGAACCCATTCTTTCCGCCGTCCTAGTTAATGAATGAGTTAAACGCTAAATTGTGAAGCCTTACTGAAACATACAGGGCTTCCAATCTCTTTCTCTGGCAATATCTCCTGTTCAACACGATATTTTCTCAGTAATCTGGCCGTTATGATTCGCTTTTCTCACGGGTTCATACCTATGCCAGCAGATATCGCCACAATTCAGGCTCCTATCCCGCCACTTTCTCCAGCTGATTTTTCCTGTGATGATCTTCACTACCCGGTGTTGAAACAACACCTCGAAGAATTTCAACTTTGGCTCGAACATGCATTTAAAGCAGGAATTTCCGCAGAAGCCCTGATTTCTGCCCGCAGTGATTACATAGATCAATTACTAAAACAGTTATGGAATGTTCATGGGTTTGATAAAATTTCATCACTTTCATTGATTGCGGTCGGCGGATATGGCCGCCGGGAACTGCACCCGCTATCTGATATTGACGTGCTGATCCTCAGTGAGCAGCCTCTCACACAACATCAAGCTCAGAATATTGGACAGTTTATCACCCTGCTGTGGGATATTCGGCTGGAAGTAGGCCATAGTGTTCGTACCTTCGAAGAATGTTTGCTGGAAGGGCTGTCAGACCTGACTGTTGCGACAAATTTAATCGAATCACGGTTAATCTGCGGCGATCTGTCACTTTTCCTTCGATTACAGCGACATACCTTCAGTGATGGTTTCTGGCCTTCTACTGAATTCTTTGATGCCAAAATTGTCGAACAACATGAACGCCACCAGCGCTATCACAGCACCAGTTACAATTTGGAACCTGATATCAAAAGCAGCCCCGGAGGGTTACGGGATATCCATACCTTGCTGTGGGTTGCCCGCCGCCATTTTGGAGCAACCTCAATAGATGAGATGGTCGATTTCTGCTTCCTGACAGCGGAAGAGCGTAATGAATTGAATGAGTGCCAAAGCTTCCTTTGGCGTATCCGCTTTGCCCTTCATCTGGTCGTTAATCGTTATGATAATCGCCTGTTGTTTGATCGCCAATTCAGCATTGCTCAGTTACTGGGTTATCAAGGCGAACGTAATCAGCCGATAGAGCGGATGATGAAAGATTTTTACCGGATGACACGCCGCGTCAGCGAACTCAACAATATGCTGCTGCAACTGTTTGATGAAGCTATTCTGGCGCTGGAAACCAGTGAAAAATCCCGCCCACTGGATAATGAATTCCAGCTACGTGGACAACTAATTGATCTGGTCGATGAGACGCTGTTTATCAAAGATCCTACAGCGATTATACGAATGTTTTATCGCATGGCTGAACATACCGAAGTTCAGGGCATTTATTCTACTACGTTACGCCAGCTCCGTTATGCCCGCCGCAATTTAAATCAGCCATTGTGTGAATTACCCGAAGCCCGCAAAATTTTTATGGATATTCTGCGTCACCCGAGGGCGATTGAAAGCGCATTTGTCCCCATGCACCGTCACAGTGTTCTTGGCGCTTATACACCACTTTGGGGCAACATTGTCGGCCAGATGCAATTTGATCTGTTTCACGCATACACCGTCGATGAGCATACAATCCGCGTGCTGAGAAAACTGGAAAGTTTTGCTGATGAGAACAACCGTGCAGCCCATCCGCTCTGCGTTGAACTATACCCGCGTTTACCTCAGCTTGAAATCCTGCGTCTTGCTGCGCTGTTTCACGATATCGCCAAAGGACGTAATGGCGATCATTCTGAACTTGGCGCTGAAGATGCGCTGGCATTTTCACTGCAACATGGGCTTAACTCACGAGAAGCTGACTTGGTGACCTGGCTGGTTCGTCATCACCTATTAATGTCAGTCACGGCTCAACGGCGAGATATCCAGGATCCGGAAGTCATTAAACAATTTGCCCATGAAATACTCAATGAAACCCGGTTACATTATCTCATTTGCCTGACAGTCGCGGATATCTGCGCAACCAACGTCAACCTGTGGAATAGTTGGAAGCAGAGCTTATTACGGGAACTCTATTTCTCTACAGAGAGCCAATTGCGCCAAGGAAATACACCGGATTTGCGGGAACGCATCCGTCATAACCGCTTTCAGGCTCTTGCGCTTCTGCGCCAGGACAATATTAACGAGCAGAGACTGCATCAGCTTTGGAGCCGTTGTCATGCAGATTATTTCCTTCGCCATACCCCAAGGCAACTGGCATGGCACGCCCGCCACCTAGCGGCGCATGATTATCAAGAGCCGCTGATACTGATCAGTACTAAGCCAACTCGCGGCGGTACCGAGATTTTTATCTGGAGTCCGGACCGCCCTTCCCTATTTGCGGCAGTTGTCGGCGAACTAGATAGACGCAATCTGAGCGTTCATAACGCTCAGATATTTACTAATCGTGATGACATGACGATGGACACTTTTCTGGTACTGGAACCCAATGGTCATCCTCTAGCGCCGGATCGTCACGAAATAATACATAACGCACTTTTGCGGGTCGTTCTGGATCCTTATACCAGGACCCCCAAAGCACGAAGATTGCCAACCAAACTGCGTCACTTCAATGTACCAACAAAAGTGATCTTCCTGCCTACCCACAATGAACGACGAACCTATATGGAACTATTCGCACTGGATCAACCAGGATTACTGGCCAGAGTCGGCAATATTTTTACCGAAATGGGGGTTTCACTGCATGGTGCGCACATCACTACGATCGGCGAACGTGTCGAAGATTTTTTTGTGCTGGCGGATAAGGACCATAAAGCATTAGATAAAAAAGTCAGAGAAGAATTGTCAGAAAGGTTGACAGAAACCCTAAATCCAAAGGATAAAATATAACTGAACACAAGCCCCCATGATTCGGCTGATAACCAAGGAAACAGATGTAATGCAGCAATTAAAATCCATTATTGAAAGTGCTTTTGAAAATCGCGCCACTATTACTCCAGCAACAGTCAACAGTGAAACACGTGATGCCGTTACTCAGGTCATCAATCTGCTGGACAGTGGAAAACTGCGTGTTGCAGAGAAAATTGACAGTCAGTGGGTCACTCATCAATGGCTGAAAATGGCGGTACTGCTCTCTTTCCGTATTAATGAAAATCAGGTCATGGATGGCGCCGAAAGCCGTTATTTCGATAAAGTCCCGATGAAATTCGCTGACTACGATCATGCGAAATTTGAAAAAGAGGGTTTTCGCGTGGTTCCTCCTGCGACAGCGCGGCAGGGAGCCTTTATCGCCCGCAACTGTGTGCTGATGCCTTCGTATGTCAACATCGGCGCCTATGTTGACGAAGGAACAATGGTAGATACCTGGGCAACTGTCGGCTCCTGTGCCCAAATTGGTAAAAACGTCCATTTATCCGGCGGCGTCGGTATCGGCGGCGTGCTGGAACCATTGCAGGCCAACCCGACCATTATTGAAGATAACTGCTTTATCGGCGCCCGTTCAGAGATCGTAGAAGGTGTCATTGTCGAAGAAGGTTCTGTGATTTCAATGGGCGTCTACATCGGTCAAAGTACCAAAATCTACGATCGTGAAACAGGCGAAATCCATTATGGCCGGGTCCCTGCCGGCTCTGTTGTTGTCTCTGGCAACCTTCCATCGAAAGATGGCAGCTACAGCTTGTATTGTGCTGTTATTGTGAAAAAAGTGGATGCTAAAACACGGGCAAAAGTGGGCATTAATGAACTCTTAAGAGCAATAGATTAAACTTTAAAATAGCGGATAATAAGTCCGCTATTTTTTTGCTTTTTATCATCATTACCGACCTCAGTAAGTGTTATTAATATAGATAGTTTGAACGTGGGCAATGTGCACAACCCCAAACGTACGCAGAGTACATAAGGCGTTTAAGCATAATCCAAATTCAAAACGACGCATTAATAACAACCTACTGGGAAAAATACCCTTAAGGTGGCGCCATGTACGATAACTTAAAGAGTCTGGGGATCACATATCCCGAAGAGATTGACCGCTACAGTCTGCGTCAGGAAGCTAACAACGACATCCTGAAAATCTATTTTCGCAAAGATAGAGGAGAATTCTTTGCCAAAAGCGTGAAATTCAAATATCCACGTCAACGCAAAACGGTTGCTTCAGACAATGCAGAGCAAGGATACAAAGAGATCAACGAAATTAATACTAACCTGCGTTATGTAATTGAAGAGTTGGATCAAATTTGCAAACGTGATCAGGCAGAAGTCGATTTGAAACATAAAATCCTTGATGACCTGCGCCATCTTGAACACGTTGTTGCCAATAAAATTGCCGAGATTGAAGCCGATCTGGAAAAATTAACCCGGAAATAAAGCAGTTCATATATTAATGCACCGCTTATATCCTATCCGGTATAAGCGGTGTATTAAAATTATTCAACTAATTCGCCCCACTGTTTGATCCAGGACTGAGCAAAAACTTCCGGTTCAGCTTCTTCCATCGCATCCACCAGAAGAACCTCGCCGATTCTTATTGCTCCCTGCTCATGTAACAGCTCATCAAAAGTACGACCACCACCACAAAAATTCTCATAACTGCCATCACCCAAAGCGATAACGCCATAGCGTAATTCCGGCTGATAACCTAATTCATCCCGCAAAGCACAATAAAGCGGCTGAATATTATCAGGCAAATCCCCTTGTCCAGTCGTTGAAGTGATAACTAAAATTACCTGATTCAGATAGGATTGCCACTGTTCCAGCTCCCCCTCTTCAAATACTTCTATCTCATGGCCTTGTTGTTCAAGGATCAGCTGTGCTTCTTCTGCAACCACCAAAGCATTACCGTAAACAGTACCAACAAAAATACCAATCTTCGCCATCGCCTATTATCTCTTTTTAAAGGAATTATTAATTATCCTCGCTGGCAAGCACAGAAAATTCAACCCTTTTCAAATCAGGGATAATTACTTTGCCAGCTAAGTCGTCGCACCAATCAAATGTTGCCACTGTTGGGCTCCTTCTGTCATGTAAACAATATATCATCAGCACTAATGACTAATGATATATCTGTCAGGCTAATTACGGACAGATGCACTGATCAATGATTGTGGCTATTCTACATAAAACAGTCACAGATAATCACCAACATTGCACCTTTAACAACTCCTGCAAAATTAAATATAATTCAAATAGATAATTTAAATTTCCTCTAAAAACCACCATTAAGTAGCAAAACAAAGTGGTATTAAACTAAGTTCTTCCGACAATAATAATTTAATATTAACGTTAATTCTTGGGAAAATTTTAGCTGATAATATTTTCATTGCTATTAAACATTACTTATATTCTATTTCAATGAAAATAATAGTAGAATGAAATTACTAGAATGACAGAAGTAAGTACTGCGTAAGGAGGATGATCACCATGTTTAATAATAGAGCTGTCGTGCTTAGTGTGTTATTAAGCGCCGCAAATATCACTGGCTCATCTGGTCTAATGATCTGGATAGATACCATATTTAAAGATGGAAACATAGTTTTAAATGCTTATATTCCTGTTTTTTCCTATTTATTAGGACTCTCTCTGGGATGTATAACAATATCCTTTATCATCCAAAAAGTGAATACTATTTCTTTCAGTAATAATCTCTTTGGATTATTCTTATTATTAGCAACTGTCAATTGCATTCTCTTTTCAGGAGAAAAAATATTTATTCCTATTTGGCTGGATGCTCTGCATAGAATATTATGGGGAATAATAAGTGGATTTATTGTCATAATGGGAAGAAGTATTCTTGTAACCGAAGGAAACGAAAATAAAACTAATAATAATTTCTCTATTTTAAGCCTTGCATTATTAAGTCTGCCATTTTTAATCCCTGCGATTTTCTCTCTCCTTAGTTTAAATTCCCGTACATCAGCAGATTTCTTTGCTGCATTTATTTATTCCATTTCTTTAATTGTCTATTTTACCAGTCATAAGAATAACATTTTAAGAAAACCCAAACAAGACATTAAAAACCCCATGATTATAAAAAATAAATTAGGTATTTTCTTTGCCTTTTTTAGTTTGGTTATAATAAATGTTTGTTTCTTTCTATCCTTAATTATTATACCAGCAATCAGGACAGAATATTTCGAATATATTAACATAGTTCATATGTATACTATATTGTTGATTATATGGTTCCCTTGTGCAATTGCGATCACTAAAGTAACGAAACCAGTATCTTTCAGAAAAAAAATCATAGTAGGTAATATCATTCAATTATTTGCCCTTGGATGCTGTTTACTTGGCATTATCATGGGTTCGGGTATATTTTACTTATTATTTACGATCCTGGTATTTTTAGCTAATACGCTGATGCAACCTGTTTTTTTCTCTTACCTGGGTTTATATTCTAAAGACTCTATTTATACCTTGGGTATGCAATCAGGCATTTATGTATTTATTACTATGATTATTCTTTTCTATACTATTTACTTAGGTGCTGAAATTAGAGAAATAGTCGCTATATTCACAACATTATTAATTTCTTCAATAGTCACCTCAACTGTTTTCCGCTCAATAATTAAATCTAAAAAACAATAATATTAGCCAGTAGAAACCAATAAGATTATATATTAACAATTACCATTTATAATATTCCCCTCAACCTTGCCTTGTCTCTTAATTAATGACCTCAATCAAGAGACAAGGAAAACAGGTATTCTTTGAAAACATCCTAATCTATAACGTTTTCCATCCTGCTCGCTTCATCATATTCCAAATCTGGCATAATGCCTTGCCAGCCAAATTGTTGCATCAAATGTTGCCACGACGCATCCCATTTTGCCGTAAGAGATAACTTCTCACCGGTAATAGGGTGATCCAATTCAAGCAAACTGGCATGCAGCATCAACCGGCTGGTTTGGTAATGGGTGGTAATCCCTCTGTTTTGCCGTAAATCACCATGTGTCGTATCACCAATAATTGGATGACGAATATGTGCCATATGCCGTCTCAATTGATGTTTCCGGCCTGTTTTCGGCGTCAATTCCAGCAGACTAAAGCGTGATGTAGGATAACGGCCAATCTCTACCGGACATTCTACTTTCGCCAGTGGTCGGAAATAAGTCACACTAGGTTGAGCCTCTTTATCACTGTCTGCAAATTTATCGGCGATTCTATCCAACTCTTCAACCAGAGCATAATCGATAATATCGGGTTCCAGCACATAGCCACGCACGACAGCATGATAAGTTTTTTGCAACTGATGATATTCAAACTGTTGAGAAAGCTGACGAGCAACATCACTGGAAAGCGCCATTAACAATACGCCTGATGTCGGCTTGTCCAGACGGTGTACAGGGAAAACATGCTGACCAATCTGATCGCGCAATGTCTGCATCACAAAGCGTGTTTCGTGGCGCGCCAACCAACTACGATGAACTAACCAACCGGCAGGTTTATTAACCGCTACAATATACTCATCCTGATATAACACTTCCAACATATCAGAAATCACCCTGAATAAATAAGCGATCCAATGCGCGAAGATGTTCAAGCAGTTGCTGACAACGCCCGGTAGCCTCTTCTTTATAGGACTCTTCAAAATAAGGAGCGATAGCGAATGCCACAGGCAACCCTGCGCCCTGTTCCAGCAACGCATACATTCTCGGAATTAATACCCACTGCAACCACTCTTCAGCCAGCATCGTATCAATTGAAAATGGTTCAACACTTTCGAAAGATTCCGCTTTAGGGGGATGACTTTGCCATAGGTCAATTTCCCTCATGGCTTGTTCAATTAGTTGTAATTTTTGCAGAATTTGTTTTTCAGTACTCATATTTTCAGTCTGATAAATATTTATTCAAAGCTACCAAGCTCATAAGAATATCATTAATAACCCGTGACTGCTCCTAGCCGTAAACGGCGAGGCTTCCCACTTCTCAGACCGCTTTTCTTTCGGGATAAGGCTTTTTGTTTCCGCCGCAGATTGCGGCTGTTGCGGTTCAAAGAATCGCGGCAGAGTATTTACCCGTCACACTACGTGTCATAGTGATGCTTGATACCTTGCCGATGATTTCCCGACTGCACCGAACTGGGCATTCAGAAATTCAGCCTGTTCAACAGTGGGATAGAGGCGGACTTTAATGGCTCTTTTCATGATAACCACTCATTGATAGAATTCTATCATTCTAGGGATTTTCAGAGCGCATTTCAAATGAGTGCACACAATGATGAATTAAAAAATTATCTACGTCGGCGACACAGTGTCAGCAGGTTAGTTGTCCATTTAATCTTTACAACAACGTATCGTCGTCAGCTCCTCGATGGAACGATGATCCAACAAATCCGAGAGGCTTTTTTATCCGCAGCCAAACGGCTTGAGATTGAGATACTGGAAATGGACGGAGAAGCTGATCACGTTCACATATTGGTGGCTTATCCGCCCAAATTGGCAATCAGTGTACTGGTTAATAATTTAAAATCAGTCAGCAGCCGCCATGTCAGAACTTTAAATACGCATTTATCTCGTCAGTCAAAAACCAGTGCACTATGGTCACGATCTTATTTTGCATGTAGTGCAGGCGGCGCAACGATTGAAACGTTGAAAACCTATGTCAGATCGCAGGAAACCCCTAGTTAGCTCCCCCTTATATCGCCGCCGGATTGGGCGACGGTTTACGGGGCAATGGCTAAACTGAAAATTTGCTTTTTCCATCAATCAAATAAAAAGAAATAAAGAGAAGGGAGCGAACCAGCGCTCCCTTTAAGTTGTGCTTTTATAGCAGTCCGGCTAATAGTTTGCTCCCTGCTCACTCCCTGACAGATTATCCTTAATTGGTTATCCCTTACCCATCATTTTTATTTATATTGCATACAATCCTATTATGCATTGCATCAGTCATCCTGACCATCATCACCCTATTTGTCCTTGAGAAGTTATGCGCAATGATTCCTTTCCTGCGAGGAACAGAATGAATTAATTCGCTGAATGAAACAAGCTATGCAAATGGAACCAATAAGTCAGTAAAGGAAATTAAATCTGTAATTATTTATAGGCTATTGAAATAAAATAAAAATAATAAACTGATGTTAAACTTACTAAAGTAAACAATGACATCTCTTACATAAAGTGTAAGAGATATCTCACAAATTCAGAGTTAAAAATCCGGGACTAACGAATGAAGACGGGCTCGATTGCCCCAAGAAACTCAGCTAAGTCGGTAAATAGGCGAGTTCGTTTGCTACTGCCAAACTGCTCCAGAATCACTTCACCAGTCAAATTACATAGAGAAATGAGACTCATATCCGCATCCATAGTAGCGATAAATGCCGTTGGCGATAGTTTCAGCCGCTTTTGCGTCACCAAATGCCCTATCAGGTTCTCCTGTAAACGGATAAAGTCATCCTCACTCCAGACCTGAATCAAACTAAACTGCTGGTCTTCAAACATCACCGTCATATCACCGGCCAATTGCGATGTATAAAAATCATGAATTGCCGGCTGTAATTGGATATCCAGTGCAACTTCAACTCTATTCAGCTTATCTTCCAAAGGAAAAGGCTGCGGAAGCCAGTAAACCATGTCATGACCAGTATGGGTAATGCAAGGTGATGGCACACCATAAAGCTCACTGCTGGCAGGTGAGGCCCCGGTTTCCTTTTGCCATAAATCAACATAACGACGGGTAAAATCAGCCAACGCCGCTGTAACATTAGAAATCATATTATTTTCAACCAGTCACTGTTAGGGTGTACTTAATGTTATTGTAAACCAAATATTCTGACTGTTCCCCTACCCAAAGGCTATAGATATCTACACATCACCAAACTGACCTAAAATATTTGCGGCTAACATTGTACGTGGTGGCGCGATTATTGATGAGTAACATGATCCCCACGCAAAGGATATTCGCCAGACGCTGGATGCAATCAAAAATAAAGATCACCTGATTGCTACAACGTTTCAGACAGTAGGAGAAAAGGGGTGAGATGGTTTTGCTTTACTGCGAGTGACTAAGGTACCTACACAGTTAAAACGTTAATCCCCAGAGAGGGATTCTCGCCATCGTAAAGGAGTCCTTTATCACGGTTTTAACGTTAAATCACATTAAAGGCATAAAAAGAGGCATAGCTTAAATCAAACCGCAGAAAATCAATGCTATTGGTGGATGAAAGCAGTGTAAATCCAGTTTAAACGAGCATATTTAAGATATCGCGGTGTTACATAATAACGCTAAAAGTCACCCGGTTCGTATTCGGTTAAATCATTTATTTGAGGATTTTGTTATTCCTATTTTTCATGAGTAATTATTTAACTGGCTGATGAAAAATTTATTCCCAATTGAAAACGCTATTAAAGTCGATTCCTTTTGGAAAATAGGTTGTCTGATTAACCGATTAATATTTTTATATATCACTTTTTACGGGATATACAAGCATTAATAAAGCCAATTCTTTTTCTTATTTTCATTGATAGATTTATGATAAGCAGGTTTTAAACGTTGTTTTTACTGCTTTTACTATTTGATTTTTATTAAGTTTAATCATCATGGCATATTATGTTTTACGTTTTATCAACGTTGATTCTAATCGCTTTTTATCTTTACTGACACTGTTTTACTGGCAGTTATGAGTAGTTTTAATAAATCAGCCTCGTTTGTTTTATCTTCATAAATCGAACCGGTAGTGATGTGATGTATTCCTGAAACTAACTTCACTGGATATAAAGATGTCAGAGTATTCGGTGGAGAAAAAGGGGTGTCCATCACATCACTACACCTTTTTCCCAGGCGGACAACGAGTTATACAATAGACCTAAATCGTTTTGGTTTTCGGTGGTCACAGATTGGCTAAGACGTTGAGCGTCTTCTGCCGATAAGCCAAACATCCATCTCAGGCCACTAACGGCATCGGCTGTTTTTATTCCACCTTCCATTTCGGCTTGGTAGGTTAGTGTGCATAACCCACCGCTCCCGGCACAATTAGACAACATTTCCGCCCGTTGCGCGGCGCTCAGTTCTCCGTATTTGTTCCAGATGGCTTCGGTAGCGGTGCCTTGTTTATTGGCCTCTTGAAGCTCTCTGGTTAGATTGTAAACACTCATGGAATGCAGGTGATTGAAGAGGATCACGATTTCACCAGCATTAGCACCATTTGCGTTATCAGTTGCAATGGCCTCTGCAACACCTCCACCAATTTTCTCATGAAACATCCAAGTTAAACGAAGTTATAAAAATTCCTCTTTTTTATAAAATAATTAAATAGGTTCATATGAAGACTATCAAGATTGAGAATAAATGCTAAAGAGTTCCCTATCTTGTGATAGTGAATTTGTGTTAGGAAGATAGGCACTATAATAGCGGTCACTCAATAGCAATTGAGTGACCGGTTGGTAGGTGTTATGGGATATCCCGGCGTCATTCGGTGTGGCGATATTGACAACCGGGATATTGCCCTGATTTTGTACCTGTGTGTGGCTATTATCCGGTGTTATCCCGGCTGCCATAGCCGGATGAAGGGGATAAACGGCGGTCAGGTAAATTAAAAGATAACTCGTGGCCCTGACCACTCGGGTGTTGCGTTGATCCATCGGACTTTCTCTTTTCTTAAGTTAATCTGGTTTTGGTGATAAAACGGCAATATTTCCATAGAAAATATTGAGAATTTTATAGTGACATAAGAAAACTATTCTAATGTGTGATTATTTGTCCATCTGAATGGATAGTGCGAAATGCGATCAATGCCTAGATCTTTAATCCTGACAATGGGGAATTCGATATATTAAATGCCGTAAAATGGTGATAAGGATGAAGGTAATCTTTTATACATCAATAGCAATTCTTTAAGTTATTTAATGGTATTGTGTCCCAAATCCAGCAGGCGTGCGATATCCTGCTGACTATTCTCCAGCGCATTTGTTGCCCGGTGAGCGAGTAGCAACGTCAGTTTTCAAGCGTGATTTGATTGTTTAGCGGTGTTTTTAAATAGACTGATTGACTAAAAGTCTGAAAAATTTTACGGGTTTTTAATTGTTTAAAAAGAGATTTATTTTACATTTAGGATATTTTTTTACGCTTTTTATCTTGGTTTCATTAAAATAGGCTCGTCATGTGATTTTAGATAAATCTGTAAATTAATTTAATGATGTCTTATTAAATTAACAATAGTGAAAAGTCTGTGAAATTAATTACCCAGAAATTTTATAATGATTAAACAGATATTTAAGCGTTAAATCACATTAAAGGTAATTAAATAAAACCATATAAAAGCAATGCCATTGGGCAAGATAGTGTCGTGTAAAACAGGATTAAATTGGCGATTTAAGAGACTGTAATTTAAATCATGTATTTACGGATTTTTTTACTCCTTTTTTCATTTTCGGTTTTTTAACTGACTGATAAAAATTTTATTTACAGGTTAAAAACATTATTAAAATTTGTTCATTTTTAAAAAAATATTATCTAATTTATCTATTTAACATTCTTATTCCCCCTTTTTTAATAGGTATATAGGCATTAATAAATCCAATTGTCTTTTACCGATATTTTTATAATTGAAAAGTTTTTAACTGTTATTAAAATCCATTTTTTAATCGATGCAATAAGGTTTTAGCCGTTGTTTTTACTGCTTTTACATTTGCTTTTTATTAAGTTTAATCATTATGGTATATTGTATTTTACGTTTAATCAACGTTGATTATACTTGATTTTATCTTTGCTGACACTGTTTTACTGGCAGTTATGAGCAGTTTTTATAAATCATAATCCTTTATTTTATCTTCATAAATCAACCTGTAAATAGTCTGATGGTATAAAGATACTCTTTTATGTTTTTTCGGATAATCAACATCTTTTTTAAGCGTTTAAATCCTGCCAGATTAACCGTTTTATCCATTTATTATAAAGAAACGACTAAGAATCACATTCACATCAGGTTTTTAAGATAATATTATTTTT
>NZ_JBEJZY010000039.1:0-44920 GCF_040256935.1 Photorhabdus viridis | reverse complement strand
CGGTCAATTTTGATCTCAGTTGGGCAAAGTAATCTACAGTTTCCATCATTTTCTCCGTGAATTATGAGGCAGTGGCGAATGTCACACTCGCCAATATGGTCAGGACGGCAGTTAATGCGGCGGCGCTCACCAAGGCGGCAGCGGCTAAAATTTCCACCAGTGCAATCAGTGCAGCAGCAACGGCAAGGGTGACAAGAATAACAACGGCAACGCCGGCAACAATCACAACCACCATTCCTTCACCTACCCGGTGAACTGCGCGGTTTGGAGCAGGAGGGTATCTATCAATATCTGAACGCGGTGCCGCTAATGTCAGAGACAGGGTAAATAATGATGAGAGCGCTTCATTTAACGTAAAATTGACGACCGCAAAAGTCATGGGGGCCAGGTTGCCGATGGTGCAGGAAAAGCGGAGTCCGGTTTTCATGGTTTTTCCTCAATGACATAATCTTTTGGTGTCCGGGCATTATTGAAAGATGTCCAGTATTCATGACCTTCCAGCCCCGGAGAATATCGGTAGCACTCGATTCAGGGATACATGATGCAAGGTGTAGTCTGTCTATTATATGATCAAACGTTAATTGGAATTTATATGTTGATTTAATAAATATCAAGATTGATATTTTAAAGATGTGTAAATCTCACTTTATAACAGTCACTGGTGTAAATTTTATCGGTGTTTAAGTAACATAGTGATTTAATTTATTTCGAAAAGTTTGATTTAAAAAAGATTTATTTAATCAAGTTATGGCGCCATGATAGCCCAATATCATAAGCTGAAATTAATGGTTAATGAATTGTTAAGAAGGTGAGGAATGTGACGTTATGTTGTTTTGGTCGGGGATTTGATGTCGTATGGAAGCAAGGTATTAGCGCTGAAACGACTGGAGGATATGACACATGGCTAAAGTAACTCCTATCTCACATTCGGAAGTGAGAAAACGTCTTCTTAATACACCGGAAGCTCTGCAAGCCTATGCTGAGGCCACAGAAGAATATGAGTTGCTAGAATAGCTCACTGAATGGCGGGAAAAGGCAGGCCTAAAAAAGTAGATGTGGCTAAACGGATGGGAATTAACCCGTCTGCAGTTACCCGGATTGAGAAGAATGTAACGAGAGCTAGCTAGCACACACTTAAACGTTATGCTGCTGCATGCGGAGTTGAATTATCTTTGACTACGAAATAATGTTGTAAAATGCGTGTTCTGTTGGTGATAACAGGCAGAGGCATACTTATCTGGTATGCCCTAAAATGGCTTCCAATTAAGGAAGCCATTTTTCTGCGATATTCCCACCTAGAATCTCGTTTTTTTCAGCGAAAGTAAAAACAGCATATTTTTAACGATAAAAGCGCTGATTAAAAACCAGAGAAAAATGAAAAACGCATCAATATAAGTAAGGTTAAGACAAATAAAATAAGCCATTGTAATACCAATAGCAGAATCGAGCTGATCGAATAAAATAAACAGCTGCTTATTTTGCTTCGGATGTTGTCCCGGTGGTGCGCCGAGTTTCCTTTTCAACCAAGAGTTTGGCAATTCGAAAAGAACATAACCTAAACCTGCCAGGAACCCGGTAAATAAGCAGGAGGCAATCGTCCGTGGAATAATGGTGTCCTGTGTTTCGGTACAGAGTATTAACCACAGCGGTGAAAATAGCGCGGTAATAATGGGTACAGCGATAAAACCACGCCAGGTCTTGTTGTAACCAAAATAGCGTTGGTGTACCGGGATAGCCCAGCAGGAAAAATAGTTTTTCGTAACAATCACCATGTGTAAACAACCACCAAGGATAACGGGGATAAGTAAAATCCCCGCGTGATAAAAACTATTGAACATAGAGACTCCAGAAATGAAGACCTGTAAATAAAACAAACCCTGCAAGTGTTGTACTGATGATAGTACTGAGATGTTTGAATTTATAAAACGGGCGATCCCATAGCATGGCAATACTGAATGCAAGGAGCGCTAATGTCAGTAAAAGATGGGTCAGCCCCGGCGTTGCCACCAAACCTACCAAAGCGTAACTACTGACAATAAATAAGCTCCAGAATACGGGCATACCAAGATAGGAGAGTCGATCTTTATCCTGAATATTTCCGACTTCATTAAATACGGATAATCGCAGACAACCGCTGATTATCATTAAGATAATAAACAGCGAATACCAGGATTGATAACCGGAAAGGTATAGGATGATGGACGGTGAGATCAGGTAAATAAGTTGATCCATAAATCCATCGAGATAGCGGCCAAAAGGGCGGACAATATCTAAATTCCTGGCCAGAATACCATCGAGTGCGTCGCCAAGCATGGCAAGATATAAGAACGCAATGGCGAGATAATACCAATGCTGTAATGCGGCTGCCACGGAGAGAGCGCTAAATACCGCTCCGCCAATAGTGATATAGTCCGCTCTGTTTAGCTGGATAATGAAATGGTTACTGTTCATAATTTTTCCTTGTATGGAAAGGAGGATAATTGGCCTTTCCTGAGCATATTTATCAGTGCTATGCGGTTTATTTTGCTGTTATGGCGAATGTCGACGGGAATAGGATTGGCATAATAAATCCGGGTGACCAGAGTGAGATTCAGTTCGTCTAAAATGGCGGATAAACCTGTCGGCAGGGTGGTACTTTCCAATATCAGCGCGGCTCCACTCAAAGGATGCAACACGAATGCGCTCCGGGCGACGTTTGACAGTTCATTGATTCTTTTTTCCACCATGTAGGGATGGATGATGCGTCCATCATCTAACAGCACCTTGTCTTTTACCCGTCCAAGCAACCAGAGCTGCCCTGCGGTATCCAGGTAGCCGATATCACCGGTACAGTGCCAGATCCCTCCCTGTTTACGCGGGAGTTTGTTTTCTTTCGTCGCTTGAGGATTATCAATATAGTCTTTGAGCACATGAGGCCCAGCCACCAGAATTTCACCGATATTACCGGTAGCCAGCGGAGTAATTTGCTGGGGATCAGCGGTTATCTCTCTGATACATATTTCCGCTTGGGCGATAGGTTTCCCGACCAGATAACCATCATGTGTTGCCCAGTGATTTAATTGTGTTGTCATTTCGACTGTACTGATCGGTTCAACCTCGGTAGAGCCATAGACCACCAGACGCAGAGCATGTGGGAAGACTGTCTGGCAATTTTCAAGCAGTTCCTTATTGGCAGGCGCGCCGCCCACGATGACAGTGCGTACATTGGGGAATGACAATCCCTTATTTCTAGCATAATCAGTGACTTTGCTCATATAAGCGGGTGCGCCGCTGAGGCAGGTGATGCCCTTATCTTGCAACTGCCCGACGATCTTCTGCGCATCAACCGTTGCAGGATGGGCAAAATCAAAATCAGGCAGAATACTGGTGTTGCCGCAGCACAATGAATGCAGCACCATGACGGGGAAACTGTGCAGGTCGATTTCGCTCTTTTCCCCGGGGAAAATCGCTTTTATGGCATAAAGTTGTGCTAACAGGCTGTCATGTGTACGGTTTGCACCTTTAGGCATACCGGTAGAACCAGAGGTAAAAGTAATTAATCCAGTTGTATCCTGCGGTAAATCCCGGCAGATAAAGTTATTCATTGATGAATGTTGGCTGGGCGCTTCCAGTATTTTCATGCCCCAGATAGGCTGTCCGATAACAAAACGGCGCAGTCGCCACAGCTCGGGGATCAGAAACCAGAATTTTCCTAACGCAGGTTGGGCAATAACCGCCGATAATTTACTGTGCCGTAGTATCTCCCGAAGTTGTTTTTTGGAAAGTCCCCGCTCAAGCATAACTGGAACCAGCCCCAATCCTAGAATGGCGATAAGCAATGGGTAAAGTACTAAGCCTGGTTGAACGATCACTAATAAGCGATCGCCGGCTACGAACCCGGCTTGGGTTAACAGATGCTGGAAGTGGGATGCATGAGAAAAAAATTCCCGAAAACTTAAACCACTGCCGTGTGGTGCTTGCAGGGCTAAATGCTCAGGGTATTTTTGGGCCGCATTGACAATTGGCTGACAAATATTTGTCATACGAGCCTCCTGTGATAAAGCGCATATTGATGTCTGGTAGCAGCGGGTGTATTGAAAATCCGTTCTGCGGTCTTTAATGATGTGTTGTCTTCACGCATCAGGGCTGCTCCCAGGCGGGGGTGAATGCGGCTGGTGCTCTGCTGATATGAGTGATATAGCGCGTGATATAGCCGACTTCCCCGGTATTGCGGTGCGACTGCTACGGTTTTCAACAAGCCTATAGCGGGCTGACCTTTTTGGCTCACGGATAAGCTAAGAATTAATCCGGCAATCTCACCGCTGTCGGTTTTAGCTAGGAATGATGCAGGGTAATGGCAAAAAGGTTTAATAAACTCCTCACTGCAATACTGTTTAAATGTTGTCCATGACGGTGTGGTGTAAGCGAAATTTTCGCCGAAGACCGAATCGATAAAGGAATATAATCTAACCTGTTCCTGCATCCATAATTCCGGCGTTAGCGGCAGTAATGTCGCCTGAGTATCAGGGAGCTTTTGCCCGCGCTGATAGTCCAGCCGAAAATTGTTTGCTACTGCCTGAGTATCGTCGAATATTGAGGCGTAGTTGTAACGGATACTAAACCCCAATCTTTCTAACAATAGGGAATAATAAGGTGGGTTGTAAGGTTCATGCTCAAAGGGGGGTACATCAAAATGATCAAGTCGGACGCGGTAATGCCCGAAGGTCGAAAAGTTAATCGGCCCGTAGAGATTGTGGGCGCCATTTTTCTTGGCCCACTGTTCCAGGGCGCTAAACAGCATGGTGTTGCTTGCCATATCATTATCGGTTTCCCAAAAGCCGAAAAACGCGGCGGATTGACCATCAACGGCATGGGGCACTAAAAAACCAGCAAGGCGGGTTTTCCCCGGAATACAGCCAATCCAGGCTTTGCTGTGATTAAACCAGGGATTTTCTAGACTGAACTGTTGTTGTACCTTCTCCCGGTCTTCGCCAGGCCAGAGCGGCCAGTCACGGTAGATTGTTGCCGGAAGATCGAGAAAACTTTCAGGCAGTGGGTTGGCCGGGAACCATTCGCCCATGAAGATGTCAGACATGTTCGCTCCTTGCAGGTAATTCTTCTGTAGTGGTGTCGTGCAAACGGATAACACTCCCGGTTGCACCATCCATACGTACCCGATCGCCATCTTTTAAAATTTGGGTAATCGCTGGAATGCCGACAATAGCGGGGATCCCCAGTTCACGCGCGACAACAGCAGAATGCGAGAGGGTGGAACCGCGTTCGATTAATAACCCGCCTGCGGTAGGGAATAGTGGCGCCCAACCGGGATCGGTACGGACGGTACAAAGGATCTGCCCTGCCAATGACATCTCATCCTGTGGGTTTTTAATTAAGCGGATAGTCGTTTCAACTACCCCTGGATAACAGCCTATGCCCTGTAGCATCTTGCTATCGGTGGGTACTTGTTGTTCTTGATAGGGATAGCTGTAATCTTGCTGTTGATACAGCGAGCCTCTGATAAAGAAGTGGTGAGCAGGCTCATCCTCTGTTTCGTAGCTGGCGTATTCCTGTTTGCGTATAGCGACTAAAGGCTTAAGCTGGGTCTGTACTGCTGTTCCTTCGTAACCGCTGTAGATCTCCTCTAACGTCAGATAGAAAATATCGCGGGGTTCAGCAAGAAGCCCTTCTAATGCATATGCCTGTCCGAGCTGTATGAAAATATCCCGGTATAGCCCAAACATACGGGTTCGGGTGAAGCGCATATTTTCCCGGTGGCGTATCGCCTGACGTAATTTACGCAGATTTTTTTTGAAGGCTTCCATACGCCTGGAACCAAGTTGCTCGTGTATTTGCTGAAATGCCGTGTTTTCAGCCTGAGTACGCAATTTTCTTTCCCGGCTGGACAAGGTTTCTGGTGTGAGGGTATCGATCGCAAGGTAGTTTTTTATTATCAGAAAGAGAAAACTGGGATCTTGTTTTAGCGTAATGGTTTCCAGCTTCAGCTCGCCCATAGTGCGATCGCCATATTTTTCAATATAATCAATGCACTGTTGGTGGAAAGATGTATCGAGTTTGCGTACCTGAGTTAACAGGGTACGTGCATCGCCGTGTGTTAGCAGGGTGCATAATTCTGAATTCTGGCGTGCGTACTGGCACATTTTCAACAACACTTTGGTCGGCTGGGTGCTTTCTATATCTTCATCCCCGGAGAGAAGATCGCCTAATAATGCGGATGAGTTTTCAATACCCGCGGCGGTCAGCCCCCGGTGTACCCGGCCATTAAACATCATCACGTAGAAGTCATTCAGGATAGGCGTCGTCCAACGTTGTAGCAGATGTTTATCCAGATATTTCAATTTCTCGATCAGCTGGCTGCTGTTGCAGGTGTGCAGTTCAGTTCGTTTTATGGCGGCAGCATGCTGTTTAAACTGTTCTAAGAAGAGTTCTACCCGCTGATCCATCGTTCTGAAAGCATATAGCAAGCGCAGGAGCGCCCACCCCATCTGTGGGAGTTTTTTTATTTTACCGCCCAGTGAAGGTGTTTTATCTTCAATAAAATCAACCGGGTCTTCCAGCCCCATCATTCTTTCCATATCTTTTTTATTGGTTTGGAAAGAGGGCAGTAATAATAGTCCTTTGTACCAATTGTTGATGTTGTAATAGATTCTGCCTTTAATTAAACCGAGCATGTTTTCCAACATGGAACGATGCTGGTTAACGTGTTTATCCGAACAACCTAAGGCACGTATTGTCTGTTCATAAACGGTGGCATAACCTGCGCGGGCAAAAGAGAATGTCAGTGGCGTTGTTATTCCACAATAAGATTCCTGAATATTGGAATTATCGAAAATAATATGGCGTTCGCTTTTATCATCCAGACGGGGCAACCGGGTAATTGGCCGGGTCTGTAGAATAAAGATTTGGTGGTTTTGAATCGTCCATTCAATATCTTGTGGACATCCCCGTGCTGCGGCGATTTTTTTGCCAATATCCCGTAATGTATAGATTTCGTTATCGGATAAAGTCGGTTCCCACTGTTCTTCTTCCGCGACGGGCATCGTTACCGTACCGCTGCCGCTGGTGGTATCGAAAACACTTGCTGTCCCTTTTTGCGTAATATGACGCTCGATTTCAGGCGTGGTGAGATGAACGGAAAATTCATCGGTATCACATTCGCCGGAAACCACACCTTCTCCTGTGCCCCAGGCGGATGAGATGAGGCAATGTTGTCTGTTGCCGGTCACTGGATGAGCAGTAAACATGACGCCAGAAACCTCACCGGCAACCATATTCTGAATGATGACAGCGCTACGGATATTGCCCATCGGCAGCTGTTTGTGTAAACGATATTGTAATGCGCGGGTATTAAAGGCGGAGGCCATCACGGCGCGTAAACTGTCGGCAAGGGCGGATTTGCCACGCTGAAACAGATAGCTGTCCATCTGTCCGGCGAAGGAGGCGTTGGCTGCATCTTCACCAATAGCTGATGAGCGAACAGCAAAAAACGCATCCGGGTAATTCTCTGACAAAAGAGCTAATTCTTTTTCTAACTCAGCAGGCAACGGAATCGACTGTAGCCATTGGCGCAGAGGGGCGGCGATGGCGTCGAGTTTTTCCTGGCTAATATCATGCGGCACAGCGGCTAATTGTGCCACAATGTTAATCGCAAACGTATCGTTGATTAATAAACCGTTCAGCACTTCGCTGCTGATGACCCAATAATCAGGTACAGGGAAACCGTTTTGCGTAAGCCATAATAAATTAGCCGCCTTACCGCCTAAGGAATGTTCTGCTAATTCAATAGCGCTATCTTGAGTGTAGAGATATTTCATGTTGTTCCACCAATGCAGCAATAGTACACCGTGCCTACATGATGGCCCTATCTGCGCGTAATAATATTGGCGTAGGTCAATCAATAAGACTCGAATGTATTACAGCACCCTTATTTTAGAGGAAGAGTCAGTTAAATAATTTATTTGGGTTACTATTAGTTCCGCGTTTAGTTCCGCGTTAATGAAATAAGCCAGCGGATAGTTTTCATTGTGCGTTCCATAAATGGATAGCCAACGACATTATGCGCCATCATATAAAGCGGTATTCTTCTCATCCATAAATCACGTAATGCGAGCTCATAACCACGTCGCCAACTGATTGGATCGAGAGAAATTCCCGATTTTTGTTCAAGTTCGACCCGGTGCAGTTCAATATAAGAGGCCACACTGTCCACATCGCTATGCTGGTCTAAACTAAAGGCCAGTAATTCAGCAAGGTCGCGCTGTGGCAGATGCAAAGTAGACAATTCCCAATCCCAGGCACATAAACGCAATCCTTCTTCCTGCTGCCGGAAAGCAATATTCCGTGGGTTGAAATCACCGTGGATCAACGTCCTGGGCATTTGCTCGATTTCTTGCCACCAAGTGGCGGCATTATCTACCCAGTGCTGAAAGTCTTGTTGTTCTTCGGCGGTGAACAACTCAGGGAATGTTTGGTGAATAAAATTGCCTAGTTTTTGCCACAGGGGCTTCATTTGTGAAACGGTATCGGCGTCAGGAATTTGCAGTTGTGGGAATTTCCACATAAGTTCTCCTTCCTGCCCTAACCAGATGGAGTGAATATCGGCTACCCCTCTGATGGCAGTTTCAAGATGGTGCTGTTCCCACGGTGTTTCCAGGTTAATATTGTTCATTAGCACCATATCCTGGAGTAATTCTTCAATCAGGGCATAAGTTCCGGTTGCTTGATTTTCAATCACACCATAGATAACGGGGATATAACGCATCAACTGTGGATTTTGCTGATTCATAATAGCCAGCTCGCGGCTATGACTTTGGTGAAATTCAAGCTGGTGGGCAAAATCTTGGAAAACAGCAAACAATTCAGGGGAACAGTGCTTGGCAATATCCAAGACCATTTTAACGATCTCACTCCCCAAAGGTTTCAGTTTCAGCATCACTGGCAGAGTACGTTGCGCGGATGTCGTCATCGTAAAGGGAAATAAACCAATTAAACGTTCTGCATAATTCGAACTCAGATGTGTCAGCAGGCTGTGCTCATCATTGCCAGAAAATTCGGGTTTGATCGTGGTCAGGTGAGCTCCCTGTAACACAGGATTAAAGTTTGCCTGCTGGAAAAATGGCAGATCAAGCTCCTGTAGGGTGTGCGGAATAATACCGTTAGTGTGGGGTGGGCGGTTGCGGCCAAGTCTTTCATGTGATTGGGCGAACTCATCCGCTGCAATCGCTGACAGTGTTGAAATATCAAGAGCCAGGCAATAACTGGCGATGATTTCAGCCAGGCGGGCAGTGCCGTTTTCATCGGTGCAGCCTAGCATGTTCAGACATTCACGTTGGTGTGGTAAATAGGTCCCGCCACCGACTGTTCCTACGATTAGCGAGGGCAGTGTGACACTGCAATAAACTCGGTTATCGGCAGTTAGTGTCATGTGTAAATGCGCGACTGATGATTCATGCACACAGGCGATGTCTTGACCGAGGGCAGTAAACATACCGGCGATAACATTTGCTGCATTAATATTTACGCCGACCATCCCTGAGGCGATAGCCCCCTCGCAGATATGATGATAAGCCGTGACAAGTTGTTTCGGAGTGACTCTTAGGATTTGCTGACAGGATTCAGCACTGAGATAAACCTCGGCGACGACACGTGTCCCACGTCCTTCAATAAACGTTTTATAAGAGACTTTTTTATCGCCGGAAGTATTACCATCTATTATAAAGTGGCGCAGTGGTATAAACGCCATCTTGGCGAGTTGTTTTTGGATCCATTGGCATGCATACCAGGTGCAGACGGTAGTCATATTTTGGCCTGCTGCTGCCGCTGTATTGTAGATGAATTGCACATGGACGCTGCGCCCAATGATTTGAGGTTTTATTTCCAATAATCGCGCATGTTTGGAGTGGCGGCCAATTTCATGTCGTATTTCGCTGAGATGCTCGTTAATCCAATCACTGAATATGACGCTGTGTGCTACGCTATGAAATTCAAAACGGGGGGCTCGTATCATGCGTTGGCCGAGCACACGGGTAGTGGCGCCGCCTGATTGCATAATGGCAAAGGAGCCACGGGATATCGACGCAATTAAAGCCCCTTCTGTGGTGGCGAGCGGTGCATAATATACCCCTTGAGCGTATTGTCCCTTTATCAAGAGAGGGCCGGCGATCCCCACAGGGATTTCTATTGAACCAATAAATCCCTCAATGGTTTTTGTTAGTTTCGTCGCATCCAAATGGGTTGCGGCTACGTGTTCCAGTGGATGCCCAGTATGTTTTGCCAGATAATCCAGGCGTTTTTGCCGGGCTTCCTCGGTATATGTATAGAGGTGGCGGCGGGGCAATAATTCTGCTTGAGTTGCTTCTGGGCGGACGGCAGATGCTTCTTGGTGTTTAATGCTGAATGTGTCACGTGATAATTCGAGAATAGAATCTCGCGCACAGTTTTTTATGTGAGCAGTGGTATTATCTGAGACATCAAATACACATGATTGGATTTCTTTTTGCAACATAACTCTATTTCCTTTAATACCTAAGCAAACCCAAGCTTTATTAAGATGCTGGCAGTGCAAACTGAGTAACCCAGTACCATAAATATTCCCACTACAGCCTCATCGCGTTTGCGATTTTGGATGGTGGGGCGATGAAGGAATTTGCCTAATTGCCATAGACATAATGCATAACAAACGACCAAGATAATTAACGCCCATAACGCTATACCATCAGTGGTGATATTGATTAGCCAAATCTGTAACGCCAACATTACGGTGAGTAATGATGCGATAATAGCGACGGCTATTTTTCTGCCAAAAATAGATGAATAAGTCGGTATTTCCAGACGCTCTTCATCCGGACCTTTACATTTGCGTGTAATTTCGAAACTGAATCCGGAGAAAAAGCACAATCCCATTAAAACCCATATTGGGAAAGTGAGTGCGACGTTAGGGCTGGCGATATTGCCCAACCACCAGATAATGAGCGGCATTACCAGCATATGGGAAATGGCGTACCAAGTGAGGTGCTGGTTTAACCATTCACTGATAAAGAACTCTTTCCCCATAAGGCAAGTCCAGATAAAGACTAATAGCCAGGCAAAAGTGACCGAGCCAACGCCTCGATCTAAAAATAGGCTTCCACCCAATTGCAATGCGATACAGCAGATACCGAGTACTCGTAGATTTTTCAGCGTAATAATACCGCGCTGTAAGATCCTCTGTGGGTGGTGTTCACAATCCAGTTGATAATCCTTATGCTCATCGAATATCCGTAATAGTAAAAAATAGGAGAAGGCCATCAGGCAACCGAGCAGGATTTCCCATGACAAAACAGGCTTTTCCCCTATTGAATAAAAAGCTACGGAATAGCTGATGATATAAAAAATAAAGAAAAGCGGTGCATTTTGTAGCGGGAAACGCTCATCCATCCATAGCTTTATCCTCTTACCAATGAATTTTGAATAGATCTCTTGGCCTTCCATACGTCATTCCTATTTATTGTATAAAGATTAAACTAATATACGTTTGTAACAATCCAATCCGAGGATAATAAATCCAAAAGTAAATCTTAATAAAGTCTATACGTGCTTTTTAGCCGGTAGCCGTAAGAAATACGTGTCGACCAGCGCCATACGTTAAGCCAAAAATTTGCAATCCGCTATAATCAGGATGTGTAAATTTAAATATCAGTATGCAACTTATGTTTACATTTTATTTCATAACTGTATGTTTGTATGATATTTTTGGTTTTTTTGATTGAAAAATAATGGGTCTTGATGTCATGTGTCGGTCTGATATAAATGACATCCACCCCGTTATCTACAGCAACTATGTTCCACATAAATAAGCTTTTTGTGGAGCAAGTCTGTTCTATATGAAATACTGGAATAAAGTAATAATAATTAACAATTGTAATTAACTTAATGGTGAGATGTTTTGATTTAGAGCAGTTTATAGGCGGATATTACCTCAATAGTTGAAAGGTACAATTTACAACTGGTTCTGTATTGGATTCTTGATGTAGGATCGGAGAAATACCGATATATTCTGGTTGAATAGCTATGCTACTTTATTAAGTAAGGAGTTTGAGCTGTGTTAGGAAAAATCCGCGATCTTAATCTGCGCTGGTTTACTACTGTCCGTGATAATCATTTAGTTGTCAGCCAACATAAGCAGAGAGAGGTTAATTTTATCGGCGAAGCCAATAGTCTGATTTTAATAGCTACCCGCAAAGAAGAACTGGATATTTTGTCTTTCCTGAGTTGCTGTCGTTTGTGTATTACAGGAGATACAGAATCAGGGTTGTATGTTGGAAATTGTGTAGATGCGATAACGCTGAAGCCTATGTCTATGTCTATGTCTATGTCTATGCCTATCGCTCTTCGTACCGGTTTATTGCGGTTGGTTGAGTATATTAAAGTTAGTTTACCGGAGGGCGCAGAACATGCGCGATTATCATGTTGATCAGGGTAGAAATTCCAGTAGATGCAGCGGGAATAGATCAATTACTGCGGGAATCTTTTGATACCCCGGCAGAAGCGGAGTTGGTACAGCAATTACGAGAAGATGGATTACTCACGTTGGGTATGGTTGCTACGGATGAAGAAGGTCAGGTTATTGGTTACGTGGCATTCAGTCCGGTAGATATTAATGGTAAGGATCATCAATGGGTTGGTTTAGCGCCGTTAGCGGTTGCTGAAGAATATCGCCGGCAGGGGATTGGTGAAAAACTCGTTTATGAAGGTCTGGATAGCCTGAATGAATTTGGTTACGGCGTAGTCGTTGTTTTAGGTGATCCGCACTATTATCGCCGGTTTGGTTTTACGCTTGCCAGTGAGCACCAGTTACATTGTAAGTGGCCAACGTGTGGACCTTATTTTCAGGTATATGAATTAGCTGATAGTTCCTTGGCTGATTATACTGGGCTGGTTACTTATTCTCCCCATTTTGACTGTTTCTGATTGATACCAAATATTTTGCTATACAGGTGGGCTGGCAAATAACCAGCCTCTCTTTTTGTTGTTTACTTAATTGCTTTACCTGATATTCCAATCGTGAGGCACTGGCTCTGTCGCCGGCATAACAATTGAAAACCAGTTGTAATGGTCCTTTCCCTCTCAGTGCTTTTGCTCCTTTACCTTTTACATGTTGTGCAAAACGGCGGTTGATGTCTGTCGTTATCCCTGTATACAGCATCCCTGCTTTCGTTTTCAGCAAGTAAAGAACCCATTGATTTTTAGCCATATAATTTTTTCTTAATTTTTTATTTTTGAGATTTATATTTTACTAAGACGTTTTTTCTATATTATTTTTCCAAATAACTTAATTTAAGTCATTATAATATAAAAGTTTTATTAAAATTTGTTACATATCAAATTCCTATATATCGTATTTTTTGTTCAAAAAAATTGAAAAAAAATAGCAATAATTGCTAATTTTTATTCTGGCCGTTAGATCATACTATGATCCACATCACAGAGAGTAACTCATTCCATTAAAAATTGATCAAGGATCATGTTATGAAAATTGTAAAATATATCGCTGCTGCTTTGACTTTAAGTGCTATATCTTTTGGTAGTATGGCAGCAACAGAAGTTCAAACTACTTCATCTGCCAAGGTTGGCGTGGTTTCTGTAACCGGTGCTGATACCTTGGAAGGTTTGAGTGCTGAATTGTCCAAAAAAGCTGACAAAGCTGGCGCATCTTCTTTCCGTATCATATCTACTAGTGGTAAGAACCAATTGTCAGGTGTTGCTGAAATCTATAACTAATTTATAGTAGAACACACTGAACCCTGACTTTGTCGGGAGATGTCAGAACACGCCGAAAGATGATGTTTATCCCGGCGTGGTTCTGGGTTTCCAGGCTAATAAAATCCTCCCATTGGAGGGAGTGTGAATACCACTGAAAACTTTCAGATTATCCGGCAATACCTCGCAAGACAGCACGTCTTCACGCTTTGCACGACAACAGAAAATGATATCTGGTGTGCAAGTTGTTTCTATGTTTTCGATGCCGAGAAAAAAGCTTTTTGGTTTATGACTGAATCCCATACCCGTCATGGTGAAATGATGCAGATAAACTCACAGGTGGCAGGTACTGTTGCCGGGCAGATTCGTAATATCGTGCAGATAAAAGGTATTCAGTTCAAAGGGGAAGTCATTCGTCTAGAAGGAGAAGCAGATAAAGCTGCCAGAGCACGTTATTGCCGCCGCTTTCCTGTGGCAATCGCGGCTAAAACACCTGTTTGGCAACTGAATCTCAGTGAAATAAAAATGACTGATAACACGCTGGGATTTGGTAAGAAAATCTGCTGGCAGCGATAAAATTATCTTAGTCGATGAATCATCTGGTTGCGGCTGCCGCGCCATAATAAGCCGGGATCATAAAGATTCTGGATAAATTTGCCATCTACCAGCACATTAATATAGCTAACAACTTCCTGTTGGGCTTTGCTGAGTTCACTTAGCAGATAGCCAGTCCACAGCCAGATATCCTTTTCAGGGCACTCTACCGTGACCTGTTTTACCAGTTTCAGGATCACGGATATGTTGTGCGGATGAAGAGGATCGCCGCCAGACAGAGACAGCCCTTGCCGTTTAATGCGGTTATCCTGTAAATCAGCGATAATATGGTCTGCCATTTCTTGGGTAAATAGTTGGCCGGAGTTTGTTCGCCAGGTGCTTTTGTTATAGCAACCGGGGCATTGGTGCTCGCATCCTGCGACAAACAGAGTACAGCGGGTTCCGGGACCGTTAACCACATCAACCGGGTAATATTGGTGGTAATTCATTTTTTAGCCTGCCTGAATGCATCTCATTGCCCATTTGTCAGATGTTTTACTCTGCGTTTTACCTCTTCTTGCTTGCCTGCATTGAAGGGGCGGGCGTCAGGACTTCCCAGATAACCGCAGACACGGCGGGTTACCGATACCCTAGAGGGGGCATGATTGCCACACCGGGGGCAGGTAAACCCTTTACTGGTGCAGGAAAATTCACCGGTAAATCCGCAGTCATAGCATTCGTCAATGGGGGTATTGGTCCCGTAATAAGGAATGTGTAAATAGCTGTAATCCCAGACATCTTCCAGTGCTTTCAAATTATGTTGCAGATTAGGATATTCGCCGTAACAGATAAAACCGCCGTTTGCCAGGGGTGGATAAGATGCTTCAAAATCCAGTTTATCGTAAGGATTGGCCTTCTTTTCAACGTCAAGATGAAAACTGTTGGTGTAATAGCCTTTGTCTGTCACCCCTTCGATAACACCAAATTCGGCGGCATCAAGGCGGCAGAAACGATCACATAGGTTTTCACTTGGTGTGCTGTACAGGCTAAAACCATAACCCGTCTCTTTTTTCCATTGATCAGTTGCTTTTCGCAGATGGCTAACAATTGCGAGAGCTTTTACACGTAATTGCTGGTCATCAAATAGATGAATCTGATTGCCATACAATGCGTTAATGGTTTCATGAATGCCAATATAGCCCAGAGAGATAGAAGCCCGGCCATGTTTAAAGATTTCAGCGATATTATCGCCGGCTTTCAGGCGAACCCCGCAAGCACCTTCCATATAAAGGATTGGAGCAACCTGTGCTTTGACATCTTCCAGACGGGCAATACGAGTCATCAATGCTTGTTTTGCCAGTGCCAGACGCTTATCCAGCAATCGCCAAAAATGTTTTTCATCTCGTCTAGCTTCGATAGCAATCCGAGGCAGGTTTAAACTGATAACCCCCAAATTATTGCGACCTTCATGAATTTGCTCGCCATTTTCTTCATAAACACCGAGGAAACTGCGGCAGCCCATTGGGGTTTTAAAGGAGCCAGTGACTTTAACAACTTGATCGTAGTTAAGAATATCAGGGTACATTCGCTTGCTGGCGCATTTTAGAGCCAGTTGTTTGATATCGTAGTTGGGGTCACCAAACTTATGGTTCAGGCCATCACGGATAGCAAATACCAGTTTGGGGAATACCGCTGTTTTGTGGTTCTTGCCCAACCCGGCAATACGGTTACGCAGAATAGATTGTTGGATTAGGCGGCACTCTTTTGAAGTACCCAGACCAAAGCCAAAAGTGACAAAAGGTGTTTGTCCGTTGGCGGTGTGCAGTGTATTAACTTCATATTCCAGTGACTGGAAAGCGTCGTAACACTCTTTTTCTGTCTGGGCTTCAGCGTAAGATTTTTTATCGGTAATATCCCACTCTTCAGTAACGGCCAAGTGTTTGTCATAGCTGGCTTTAACGAATGGCGCCAATACTTCATCTATACGGTTAATCGTGGTACCGCCATAAATATGGCTGGCAACCTGGGCAATAATTTGAGCAGTTACCGCTGTTGCGGTTGCAATGGATTTGGGGGGCTCTATTTCAGCGTTACCCATCTTGAACCCGTTGGTTAACATGCCTTTCAGGTCGATCAGCATACAGTTGAACATCGGGAAAAAGGGTGCATAGTCCAAATCGTGATAGTGGATTTCGCCTCTTTCATGAGCCATTACCACATCACGCGGCAGCATGTGCTGTTTGGCATAATGCTTGGCAACAATTCCTGCCAGCAGATCGCGTTGGGTTGGAATAACTTTACTGTCTTTATTCGCGTTTTCATTAAGCAGGGAAATATTGCTCTGTTCGACCAACCCCCTGATTTCCTGATTAAGGCGGCTGCGAGATTCCCGGGCAAGATCCCTGTCATGACGATATTCAATATAGAGACGGGCAAGGTGCTTATAGTTGCCTGCCATCAATTGGTTTTCTACCGAGTGCTGAATATTTCGTATATCAACTTGACTATGGTCAGCCATTAACTGCGTTACTGCGGATGCAACTTGAGCACAGTACTCATCATCTGTGACTCCAGCGGCAGAAGCGGCCTGTTTTACGGCATCTCTGATACGGATTTCATCAAATGGTACCTGACGACCATCTCGTTTTATCACAACAGTTTTCACAATATAACTCCTTGAGAATGTTATCCAAAGGTATAAGCCATTCCCGTTCTGATATTCAGCTTCAATAGAGGTGATGCTATATATGGTTTGTATTTTTATATTTAAGCACAATATGTAGTAAGTTAAAGTGAAATAATAACGACCTGGTTTGATCTAAAACAAAGAATAGGAAGCTATATCTGGGAGATAGGAAAAAGTAAAAAAACCTTGGTCAATGGGTGAACTGACCAAGGGTTGATAGGAAATGGAATAGGGATTATTTACGAACGGCGATAGCTTCGATTTCGATTTTAACGTCTTTTGGCAGACGGGCTACTTCAACGCAGGAACGTGCTGGGAAAGCGGCATTGTGTTCTTTGAAGAATGCTTCATAAGTCGCGTTAACAGTGCCGAAGTCATTCAGATCTTTGACGAAAACAGTTGTTTTAACGATGTCGCCGACAGTCAGGCCTGCTTTCTCAACGATAGCTTTAACATTTTCCAGTGATTGACGAGCTTGGGCAGCGATATCTTCTGCGACATTACCTGTTTCTGGATTGACTGGAATCTGACCGGAAGTGATTACCATACTGCCCAGATCAACACCCTGAACATATGGGCCAATTGCAGCAGGGGCTTTCTCGGTATTAATCTCGTATGACATAGGTTCTCCTGTTAATGTAATAACTGAATAAATATTTTAACAAAGGGACTATTATAGTGCCCGTATAGTGCCCGTACTTGCCTCAGCAACTGGCATAGATTATTTACTTGCTGAGTATCACCACATTGCGATCAAACTCTTTCTCGCAGTATTTGCAGGTCAATACCACATCTTCAAATGTGACTTTGACCCGAAAACTGCTTTCTACCGGCTCATTGTGGCTGATGCAATTGCTATTAGGACAGACTAACACGCTATCAATACGCTCAGGCAGGTTAATTGGCAGTTTTTTCACAACTTCATAGTCTTCAATACAGTTCACCGTTGCATTCGGCGCATACATAGCAAGCTGATTAGCCTGTTGTTCTGTCAGAAATGTGTTTTCGATTTTGATGAGATCTTTTTTACCTAACTGATTGGAAGGCAGGTTCAGGCCGATGGTAATACGTTGATCGGTTTCAGTTAGCTTAAATAGAGAGAGTAACTTGAAACCTACCTGAGCTGGGATATGGTCAATCACCGTACCGCATTTAATGGCTTCGACTTGTAGTTGATGATCTTGGGTCATAGTGTGCTGTATGAATACATTTTAGTGACAACTATTTCTGTATTCATCCTCCAGATATATTGTTAAGAATCGATACATCTTCCATTTTAAGTGGCGCCATCCTGTTTATCCAGATAAGACGCAGGTAATTCAGTGTCATTCTACGGTGGTTATTCCGAAAAGTTGCGGGGCTTGGGAGAAGAAGAGATTCGTATCCACTGCCAGCTATGTGTTGGAAACAACGTAACCTCCGACAATTGAAGGAAAAGAACCCGGAGAAATGGGCCGCTTCTGTGGAGAAACTCAAAGTAACATTGCTCTGTAATTGGCTGAATTAGTTTGTATATTTCACTATTTGTGGCTTTAAAGGCCACAAATATCATATAAATTAGACTGATGGACAACGGTCAGTGTGCCTTGAACGTGAGATTACTGATTCTGCCGTTGATAAAAGTGTGAAGGAATACCTGATTCATGAGTTGGTGTATTCTCCCAAAAATCCTAATATCTTGGTACATTCCCTTCTAAGGGATATTGATTTTTTTGCTTTAGAATAGGAGGTGTATTTAAAATTTTCTCCACTCTAATGATTTATTTTTCTGAGTGTGTTTTTATTATGAAATGATAAACGAGGTGATAGGAAAAAATAATGAATAATACTCTGATTGATCCTAATGATACTTTATTCCTTTGGGCCTTTGTGATGATTGCTGCGACACTGGCTATTGTCATGGAACAGAGATATAAGTGGGCATCGAAAGTACCCGGTGCCATTATAGCATTGGTTATTGCTATTTTTGCATCCAATTTATATATAATACCGACCGAATCGGTAGTATACGATGCTGTTTGGCAATATATAGTGCCGCTGGCAATACCTTTATTATTATTTAAGGTTGATTTGCAAATTATTCTCAAAGAAAGTGGGAGGCTCCTTATATTATTCTTAATGTCTTCTGTCGCAACTATAATTGGTGCGGTTTTAGCATTTAAACTTCTTAGGAATTATATCCCTGAATTGGATAAAATCAGTGCTATGATTTCCGCGTCATACACTGGTGGTGGAGTGAATTTTGCGGCAATGGCGGCCAAGCTGGAACCCACTCAAAATATGACGGCATCTACTATCGTCGCTGATAATCTCGTAGTAGCTTTTTTTTTCATAATATTAATAGCGTTAGCGGGCTGGTCATTTGCAAGAAAGTTTTGGCGGAGTCCTTATTCTGAGGCTATAGCAAGTGATCCAAATTCAGATAAACCGAAATCTTTGGCGGGATCCTATTGGCAACCTAAGAACATTTCATTGAAGGATATTTCATTATCTTTAGCATGGGCTATCTTTATAGTCGTTATTTCGTTCAAATTATCGGCTTGGCTAAAAGTATTTTTAGGACAACCTGAAAATATCTATCAGGAATTATTTTTTAGTTTGATATCAGATAAATATCTTATTTTAACAACAATAACTTTCACTATGGCTTCGATATTCAAAAAGACCTTTAATAATTTAAGTGGTAGTCAGGAATTAGGAACTTATGCGATTTATATGTTCTTCGTTGTAATAGGTATTCCTGCTTCTATAAAATTAATTATTATCAATGCGCCTTTGTTATTTTTATTTGTATTTATTGTCGCAATGATTAATTTATTATTGACCCTTGGTGTAGGGAAATTATTTAAGTTTAATCTTGAGGAAATTATATTAGCGTGTAATGCAAATATTGGTGGTCCAACAACTGCTGCGGCGTTAGCTATTAGTAAAGGTTGGGTAAATTTAGTCGGGCCTATTATGGTTATTGGTACAGTAGGATATGTGATTGGTAACTATGTTGGCGCAATTGTTTATTTTATTGTTACAGAAATTTTATGATATTCTCAAGCGCTAAGTTTTTATCTATATTAAAAATTTAGTGCTTTTTAGATTAATTGTGATTATATCAACTTCTTATGATGTATTTATAGGGTTGAGTTATCATCTCTATGAAATGGTCATATAAAAACCTTGGAAGCCGAATGAAAATATTAATGATGATGTAAATAGTATTGAGAAATTCGTAAGATATTCTCTGTTTAAAATCACACTTAATAATAAAACAGAAGTAATCCATAGGTATTCTATCCTGGTAAAGAGATGAGAGTAAGTATATAAATTAATGTCTATATCGGTATGTCCTATATAATAACCAGCCAGAAAAGCAATCGTTGATAATATTATCAATCTTCAATGTCCTTGGTTGATTGACTTTTGACAGTTAACGATATGCTTTTATCTGGAGGCATATCGTTAACTGTACCTCTAAATCTGTCGGTTTATTATCTGAGTTCACTTTCGATTTTGAAGATGAATAAATAGGCTTGCTATTCAATTAGATACAGAAGCAGAATATCATTTCAAAAGTAGATAATAACGATTCCATTTAGGGATATTAAATATTTTCTTTAATCAATCGTTTAGCACTAAAGACAATAGTGCCTGACGGGCATAAATACCATTTTCCGCCTGTTGAAAATAATAGGCATGGGGGGTTTTATCCACATCAACAGAAATTTCATCAATACGTGGCAATGGATGCAAAATTTTGAGGTTCTCTTTCGCGCCTGTCAGATCGGCGGCACGCAGAACAAATTGCGCTTTTACATTGGCGTATTCTGATGGATCAAGGCGCTCTTTTTGCACACGAGTCATATAAAGGATGTCTAGTTCCGGTAATACTTCTTCTATGTTGGTATGCAGGCTGTAAGTTGCCCCTTTTTCATTCAGCATATGAAGAATATGATTTGGCATTGCCAATGCTTCCGGGGCGATAAAATAAAAATGGTTGCCATTAAATTTCGCCAACGCTTGTGACAGTGAATGAACCGTGCGGCCATATTTCAGGTCACCAACCATAGCAATATTTAGGCTATCCAACTGTTGCTGCGTTTCTTGAATAGTGAACAGATCCAGTAAAGTTTGAGTTGGATGTTGGTTAGCGCCGTCACCAGCATTGATAATCGGAGTATGACCGGAAAATTCGGAGGCCAGGCGCGGGGAACCTTCCTGCGGGTGACGCATCACGATAGCGTCAACATATTGGCTGATAACGGAAATGGTATCCGCCAGCGTTTCGCCTTTCTTACCCAGAGAAGTGTTGCTGCTGTCTGAAAAGCCAACCACGGAAGCGCCAAGGCGGTGGATTGCGGTTTCAAAAGAGAGGCGGGTACGAGTAGAGGCTTCAAAGAAACAGCTGGCGATAACCTTGTGTTTCAGCAATTCAGGCTGTGGTCTGGTTTTCAGTGTAGCAGCGGTTCGCAACACCAATTCCAGATCTTCGCGGCTCAGATCATTTATTGAGATGATATGTTTGCGATATAACGGATTAGCCATTTTTCACTCTCCTCTAATGCTGACATCCGGGGTGGTGATCATCAATTGATTACCGGGCAAAAAAAAACCCCTCAATGAGGGGCATTAAATGATTGGTTTAGCAACGGGAAAAACAATGATTGCTGCCTGCCTTTAGGCAGTTGCACCCGTACTTTAGCTTGATGAAAAGAGGTGCTGTTTTTCATAATTTCTCCCGGCAAATTGTCGCGCATTATACTCGTGAAAAATCTCACAGCAAGCGTTTGCCCGAAGAAAAATGATATTGGTTGGAGCGCCTCCTTACAGACATATCCCCGCAGATATCATAAGTGACTAGATTTTAAGATCACTTGCCAGTGTCGCTACCATTACCGCTTTTATGGTATGCAGACGATTTTCTGCCTGATCAAACACAATGCTATGCTTTGACTCAAAAACTTCATTGGTGACTTCCAGCCCTCCATACATATCAAATTCAGCGGCGAGTTGTTTGCCTAACGTCGTTTCTTCATCATGGAATGCGGGCAGGCAGTGCAGGAATTTTACCTGTGGGTTGCCTGTCATTTTCACCACATCCATATTCACCTGATAAGGTTTCAATAGGTTAACCCGTTGTTGCCAAACTTCTTTTGGCTCTCCCATAGAAACCCAGACATCGGTATAAAGAAAATCAGCGTCTTTAACCCCCTCAGGGACATTTTCAGTTAGTGTAATTTTCCCACCTGTTTTTTCGGCCAGTTTCTGACATTCAGCAACCAGTGCTGCATCTGGCCAGTACTGTTTAGGAGCAATCAGCCGAACATCCATGCCTGTCAATGCCGCGGCTTCTAACATGGTATTACCCATATTGTTACGGGCATCCCCCAAGTAGGCGAATTTGATTTCTGACAGCGGTTTCTCTGGTTGATGCTCCTGAATAGTCAGCAAATCTGCCAATAACTGAGTAGGATGAAATTCATCCGTCAGCCCATTCCATACAGGGACATCTGCATATTTTGCCAGGGCTTCAACCACTTTCTGAGCATAGCCGCGATATTGAATACCGTCATACATGCGGCCAAGTATACGGGCGGTATCCTTAATTGATTCTTTATGGCCAATCTGGCTACCACTGGAACCAAGATAGGTGATATTTGCCCCCTGATCGTAAGCGGCTACTTCAAATGAACAGCGGGTGCGGGTGGAGTCTTTTTCAAAAATCAGCACAATATTTTTACCTGTTAGCCAGGCTTTTTCTGTGCCGGATCTTTTAGTCGATTTTAATTCAGCCGCCAGTTTTAGGAAGACATGGATTTCTGCTGAGGAAAAATCAAGCAGTCTTAGGAAATTACGTTGATAGAATGGATTCATTGTTGGATATCTCCACATTTATTTTTTGCATTTAAATTCAATTTATATCTATAAAAATTCAATTTCAACTCCGCATTAGATTTCTTTGATGTAAACAGTGGTTAGCCTGCTTGTGGTGTGGGAGAATGAACGTTGGGACGGCCAACTGATTGAGGGTATTGGGTATGGCAAATCAAAAAGACTTAGAAGAACAACGCGAAGAAACACGCCTTATTATTGAAGAATTACTGGAAGATGGTAGTGATCCAGATGCGCTTTATGCCATTGAACACCACTTTTCTGCGGAAGATTTTAATCTGTTGGAAAAGGCGGCAGTTGAAGCCTTTAAGCTGGGTTATGAAGTGACTGACGCGGAAGAATTGGAAATCGAAGATGGTTCTATTCTGATGTGTTGTGATGTCATCAGAGAATGTGGGTTGAACGCTGAATTGATCGATGCTCAGGTTGAACAACTGGTAAATCTGGCTCAGAAGATGGGTGTCAATTATGACGGCTGGGGCACTTATTTCGAAGATCCTGATGAGCAAGATGAAGACGGCGAAGATGATTTGCCAGAGCAGGGTGAGACCAGACTTCATTAATAAAATCAGTTCGTTATAAATCTTGTGTTAGCCCTGGTCGTGGCTGATGCATGTAATTCAAAACAAAATAGTCCTTATATGCTTTTGCGAATAAGGACTATTGTATTTTAGTGGATTATTTTATCAAACCATGTTCTCTGACCTTTAAAAGAATCGTCCCTCTCCTGATTTGGTTTGCCTCATTGACTTCCCTTTTTAATTCTCGTCCCAGCTCATTAGAAACCAGATCGTTATGTTTTTCTGCGAGTTCTCCTAACTCTTTTGCGGTATGAACAACGTCGGTCACTTTCCATGCCAGAGACAGGCCTTTTGATGCCACTTTAGTTACTGAATGGAATTAATTTAAAGTTGTTTTTGGGTATAGATAATAATCAGGCATTGAAATTAAAAATAATTTAATTAAGATAAAACCGCCTCTTGCAAAAAGAGGCGGTTATTCTCTTATTTAGAAACGTCAGTGCCAAAATATTGAGTAGAAATACGCAAATAAGTGCCATCAGCTTTGATATCGGCTAACGCTTTATCGATAGCAGCTTGTAATTCTGGTTCGCCTTTTCGGATTAGAATACCAACTTGATCACCATTGGGTTCAGTTGCAACAATTTTTACCGGTGCATTGGGTTTGTGTTTCTTGAAGTCCAGATAGGAGAGATTATCGTTGATAGTAGCGTCGGCTCTGCCTGTAGCAACCAAATCAATTGACTGATTAAATCCTTCAGTAGGGACGATTTCTGCGCCGTGACGTTTTGCTAACTGCGCATAATTACTGGTCAGGCTGTGGCTTGATGTTTTACCTTTCAGGTCGTTGAACGTTTTAATACTGTCATTATTTTTGCGGGTGATAAGTACGGCTTTAGAAATAATATAAGGCGCAGAAAAGTCATATTTCTTTTTACGCTCTGGCGTAATAGCGACTTGATTAAGTACCGCATCATAGCGTTTGGCATCAAGTCCGGCAATAAGCCCATCCCATTTTCCTTCAGTGAATTCCGCTTTGACATTCAGACGGCGTGCGATTTCGCGACCAATATCAACATCAAAGCCGGTTAAGGTTCCTGAAGCATCGTGATAGGTAAATGGCGGATAGGTTCCTTCAGTAGCGATTTTAAACACGCCGGCTGATTTAATGTTATCAAGGCCAGACTCTGCACTGGCAGAATATGCAATGCCAAATTGAATGATGCCAGCCAATAATACGGTAAGGAATGCTTTCATTTTATTTCTCCAAACTGTCAGAAAATTTATTTAATCGTAATTGACTTGATGGATTCAACGCGCAATTACGGCAAGGTGTTTTTAACGGTGGGTTATATCTCCCAATCCGGTAAGGTATTCGTTAAAGTTGAAACAAATTCAACCGTCCGCTGCTTGAGGGGGTGGGTAAAAATCGTTTTCGATGTTCCCGATTCGACAATTTCGCCAGATTCTAAAAATATGACGTTGTAGGCAAGATTAGCTGCCAGACGCAGATCGTGTGTCGCCATCAACATCGTCGTTCCCTCTTTAGCCAATTGTTTCAATACAGCAACCACTTCCAGCGATAATTCCGGATCAAGCGCGGAAGTTGGCTCATCACACAATAACACTTTGGGGGAAGGCGCCAGTGCCCTGGCAATTGCTACACGCTGTTGCTGACCACCGGATAGTGTGGCAGGCAAGACATCGACTTTGTGTGACATGCCAACCTTTTCCAGTAGCTCAAGCGCTCGCTTTTTAGCCTCTTCAGGCGACCATTTCTGCACCCAAATAAGCCCTTCCATAATGTTTTCAATCACCGTCAGATGAGGGAAAAGCTGAAAATTTTGAAACACCATGCCGGTTTGCTGGCGGATCCGTTGTATATCCTTATGGGCAATGCGTTCTTTACCGATGAAGGTTATGCTTTCACTGCCGATTTGCAGCTTCCCGGCTTGGGGAGTTTCTAATAAGTTGATGCAGCGCAACAGCGTGCTTTTACCACTTCCTGATGGGCCAATTAGGGCGGTAAGACTGCCTTCCTCAATGGTAAGATCGATATTTTTCAGGATCTTTTGCCCATCAAAACTTTTTTCAATGCCGGAGAGCTGAATCATCTTTTAATTCCTTTGTATCACTCTGTTGCGAGAACTTCTTTTCCAGACGGGTTTGCAATGATGACAATACTGAACTGATTATCAGATAAAGTATTGCCGCCTCGGTATAAAGAATGAGAGGTTGATAAGTCACCGCAGCAATACGCTGTGCAGCAAGGAAAAGCTCCGGTACGGTAATGACTGAGGCTAATGAAGTATCTTTCACCAGTGAAATAAAGGTGTTTGAGAGTGGCGGAATGGCGATTCTCGCGGCTTGAGGCAGAATGATCCGACGTAATGATTGTGTCCAGCTCATACCAATAGAATAAGCCGCTTCCCATTGTCCTTTTGGTACTGACAATAAAGTGGCGCGAATCACCTCAGATGTATAGGCGCCAACATTTAGAGTGAAACCAATAACGGCTGAGGTAAATGCGCCCAGCGTAATGCCAACGCTAGGTAAGGCATAAAAAATTAGAAACAGTTGTACAAGTAACGGTGTACCACGGATCAGCCATACGTAGAATTTGACGACAGCAATAAGCGGTTTTGGCCCGTAAAGCCGGATTAGTGCAACGATAAACCCAAGTATAATACCAAGAGTAAAGGTAATAAGCGTCAGCGGAATAGTGAAAGTAAAGCCTGCATAAAGCATAGGCCAAAAAGAATCGAGTACTAAATTAAACCAGGAGGGCTCCATATACTTTCCCTATTGTGTAATATAAAAATATATTTATTTTTATGAGATTGTTTTAAATATCATATGGCAAGCTGGGAGTTTATATATATAAAATAAAGTTATATCATATTGTCATTTTAGATATATCAAAGAATTTGTATAAATCAATATATTTCATTTTTGATGAAAATATTCTCTGATTCTTCAATTCAACTGGATTAACGATAAAGTTCCCTGGTCAGAATTTGTATCCAACTTTGAGGGAACGAGTGTATTTGAGTAAGGTATGTTTCACTTATCGGGAGTATTGTCGCCAAAATATTGAGCCCAGATGCGCTGATAGGTGCCATCGGCTTTGATATCAACGATTGCTTTATCAATAGCTGCTTTTAGCTTTGACTCGCCTTGGCGGAGTAAAATTGCTGTTTGCCCTGCATTTGGATCAGATGCAACAATTTTCACTGGTGCATTTGGCTTGTGCTTCTTATAGTCCAGATAAGAGAGGCTATCGTTGATAGTGGCATCGGCTCTGCCGGTACTGACCAGTTCGATTTCTTGGCTAAATCCATTCGTGCCGATGATTTCCGCGCCATTATTTCTTGCTATCTGAGCGAAGTTGTTGGTCAGAGTATGTGCTGAGGTTTTGCCTCGCAAATCGCTGAATGTTTTTATGCTGTTGTTATCTTTATTGGTGATAAGTACGGCTTGAGATGTGATATAAGGAATAGAGAAATCATATTTTTTCTGGCGTTCAGGTGTAATTGCAATTTGATTAATAACAGCGTCGGAACGTCCGGCATCCAGTCCGGCAATAAGACCATCCCATTTTCCTTCAATAAATGTCGGTTTGACGTTTAACCGATGGGCAATTTCACGACCGATATCGACATCAAAACCAGTCAAAAAACCTGACGCGTCGCGATAGGTAAAAGGAGGATAGGCCCCTTCAGTTGCAATTCTGAATATGCCGGTGGATTGAATCTTATCAAGCGTTGATTCTGCATTAGCAGAATGTGCAAGACCGAATTGAACAGTACTTGCCAATAACAGGGTGAAAATTATTTTCATTTTATTTATCCAAATTATTAGAATTATTAAGTTATAATTTGATGTTTTACTGGTAATAATATATTTATTTGTGTGATTTTATTCCAGATATAATGTGAGAAATTTAATGATTTATATATAAAATAAAATTATATCATATTGTAATTTTAGATATATAGATGTAGAAAATTAATGAAATAAATATTTATTATATACATCCTTATTAATGAAATAGATGTTATTATTTTCAATATATTTGATGATGTTTATATAGAATGGGGTGAATTTACACTTTCTTATAAATTTTATCATTTATGTTTTGAATTAAAAAGCCACTGACAACGAATTGCAGTGGCTTTGATGAAAATTTACTTGTTGAGAATATTACAGCGCAGCAATGGTTTCCTTCTGAGCTAACAGCTTCTCTTTTGATGCATTACAAGTTGCCAAGCGTTCACGCTCTTTAGTAACAACGGCTTCAGGCGCCCGGCTGACAAAGCCTTCATTCGATAGTTTACCTTCAATACTGCCAATCTCTTTATCCAGCTTCTCAATCTCTTTATCCAAACGGCTCAACTCGGCTTGTCTATCGACTAAGCCCGCCATTGGGATTAACACCTCTGCGCCATTAATCAGCTTGGTTACAGAAACCGGAGCTTTTTCACCCGCAGACAGAATGGTGACAGAAGAGAGGCGGCCCATTGCCTGAATAAAATTCAGATTTTCTGCTACACGACGTTGCGCGCCAGCATCAGCATTACGCAGCAGAGCTTCTAATGGTTTACCTGGGGCGATGTTCATTTCAGCACGGATATTACGTACTGCAATAATCGCTTCTTTAATCCATTCCAGATCGGTCAGTGCCAATTCATCCGCTTTCGCCAGATCAAATTCTGGGAACGGTTGCAACATAAGGGTATCTGCTTCAATCCCCTTAACTATTTTCACCCGCTGCCAAATGGTTTCGGTGATAAATGGAATAATAGGATGAGCCAGACGCAATAACCCTTCCAGAACTTCAACCAAAGTATGACGGGCACCACGAACTTCTGTTTCTGAACCTTTGTTGATTGCTGGTTTAGACAGCTCCAGATACCAGTCACAGAACTGATTCCAGGTGAATTCATAAAGAATATTGGCAGCCATATCAAAACGATAGGTATCCAGTGCTTCACGATAGGTTTTTACTGTCTGGTTAAATTCAGCCAGGATCCAGCGATCAGCCAGTGACAGCACCATTTCGCCGCCATTTTGGCCGCAATCCTGACCTTCCGTATTCATCAATACAAAACGGCTGGCGTTCCACAGTTTGTTACAGAAATTACGGTAACCTTGCAGGCGCTTCATATCCCAGTTGATATCACGACCTGTAGAGGCCAATGCCGCCAGTGTAAAGCGCAGGGCATCGGTACCGTGAGATTCAATACCCGCCGGAAATTGCTTTTCTGTACGTTTGCGGATTTTTTCAGCCAATTGTGGTTGCATCATATTGCCGGTACGTTTTTCCAGCAGGTCTTCTAGGGAAATACCGTCAACCATATCCAGCGGGTCAATCACATTCCCTTTGGATTTGGACATCTTCTGGCCTTCGTCATCCCGGATAAGGCCGGTCATGTAGACAGTCTTAAATGGAACTTGAGGTTTGCCATTTTCATCTTTGATGAAATGCATGGTCATCATGATCATACGGGCAATCCAGAAGAAGATGATGTCAAAGCCACTTACCAACACGTCCGTTGGATGGAAAGTTTTCAGCGCTTCAGTTTGTTCAGGCCAGCCAAGGGTAGAAAAAGTCCACAGACCGGAAGAGAACCAAGTATCCAGTACATCTTCATCCTGGTTTAGGGCGACATCTGTACCCAGATTATTTTCACGACGTACTTCTTCTTCGTTGCGGCCTACATAGACATTACCTTCAGCGTCATACCACGCCGGAATACGGTGGCCCCACCACAATTGACGGGAGATACACCAATCCTGAATATCGCGCATCCAAGAGTAATACATATTTTCATATTGCTTAGGTACGAACTGGATATCGCCATTTTCAACGGCTTCGATAGCCACTTTCGCCATAGGCGCTGTACGGACATACCACTGATCAGTCAGCATTGGCTCAATAACCACACCGCCACGATCGCCATAAGGAACGGTCAGATCGTGAGCTTTGACTTCGACCAGCAGACCCAGTTTTTCAAACTCAGCAACCATCGCTTTACGGGCGGCAAAACGCTCCATGCCCCGGTATTCAACCGGAATATCAGAACTGTAAACATCAGAAATCTCACCATTGGTATCGAAAACTTCTGCTTCATTACGGATATTGCCATCAAGTGTCATGATATTGATCATTGTCAGAGTATGCCGTTTACCCACTTCATAGTCATTGAAGTCATGGGCAGGCGTGATTTTCACGCAACCGGTGCCTTTTTCCATATCCGCGTGTTCATCACCGACAATAGGAATGCGGCGATTAACCAATGGCAGAATGATCTCTTTACCGATTAAATCCTTATAACGCGGATCTTCCGGGTTAACTGCTACGCCGGTATCGCCCAGCATAGTTTCAGGCCGGGTAGTTGCAACGATCAGATAATCTTTACCTTCTGCGGTTGTTACGCCGTCAGCCAGCGGATAACGCAGATGCCACATAGAACCTTTAACTTCCCGATTCTCAACTTCCAGATCAGAAATTGCAGTGTGCAGTTTCGGGTCCCAGTTAACCAGACGTTTGCCCCGGTAAATCAGGTTTTCTTTATATAAACGGACAAAAGCTTCTTTTACGGCGTTGGACAGGCCTTCATCCATGGTAAAACGTTCACGCTCCCAGTCAACAGAGTTACCCAGACGGCGCATCTGATTGGTAATCGTGCCGCCGGATTCGGCTTTCCACTGCCAGATTTTATCGATAAAAGCATCGCGGCCATAATCGTGACGGGTTTTGCCTTCTTCTGCGGCGATCTTACGTTCAACTACCATTTGAGTAGCAATACCTGCATGGTCAGTACCGGATTGCCACAAGGTGTTTTTACCCTGCATCCGCTGATAACGGATCATCGTATCCATAATGGTTTGCTGGAACGCATGGCCCATATGCAGACTGCCAGTTACATTTGGCGGCGGGATAACAATGCAGAAGCTTTCGCGGCTGGTGTCACCATTAGGTTTGAAATAACCACTGTTCTCCCAATGGGTATAAAGAGGCTGCTCAATTTCTTTAGGATTGTAAGTTTTATCGAGAGATGGCTCGGATTGCGTTTGATTAGCGGGTGTTTTTTCCATTTTATCTTGATACTTAGTATGTTGGCGGCGTTGCCATGGTCAAATTAAAGCCGACGCTGCGATATGTTTTATATCGTTCACGCGCCAACTGTTTCAAATTTTCATCTATAGGAACGAAGTCTATCACTTCATGGAAAGCGGTGGCAAAGTCTGCAAAGTGCGGCAGCAAATTTATCAGGATATCACGGGGTGCATTTCCCCGTTTTTGTGGCCAACATAACTCAACCGGAGCGCCATATCTTGGCCCTTCACCCGCGAGGTTATGCGGGACGAACTGATGAGGTTCCTGTTGCCATAAAGCTTCATCTAACTTTTCTGCCTGTTGTTGATCTTTACAAGCAATTAGCACCCGCTTTCCTGCTCGCCATTGGTCAGCCGCAAGTTGACATGCCAGCCATTCGTGAGCCTGCAAATCCTCTTGAGGTGATGGCTGTTCCAGTAAATAAAACGTGGCACTTTTCATAATGTCTCTGTTACGAAAAAAGGGCATTGTAAATGCCCTTTAATAAGCGGGGGAGATCAAATCAATCGTCGTTATTGATACCAGCATTGCCTGCACGATTTAACAGGAATTGCGACAGTAATGCAACCGGGCGGCCTGTTGCGCCTTTTGTTTTACCTGAACGCCATGCAGTACCAGCGATATCCAGATGTGCCCAGTGATATTTTGTGGCGAAGCGGGACAGGAAGCAGGCTGCGGTAATTGCACCACCCCCACTGCCGCCGGTATTTGCCAGATCGGCGAAATTAGAATCGATTTGCTCAAGAAACTCATCGGTCATTGGCAGGCGCCATGCGCGATCGCCTGATTGTTCAGAAGCATTTAGCAGCTCATGAGCCAGTGGGTTATGGTTGGATAGCAATCCACTGTAATGATTACCCAGAGCAGTGATGCAAGCGCCAGTCAGCGTGGCGATATCAATGACCAGTTCCGGATCAAAACGTTCAACGTAGGTTAATGCATCACACAGAACCAGCCGGCCTTCCGCATCAGTATTGAGCACTTCCACAGTTTGACCAGATAGAGTGGTTAAAATATCTCCTGGGCGGTAAGCACGGCCTCCGGGCATATTCTCACAGCCTGCCATAACACCGATAACATTGAGTGGTAGTTGCAACTCAGCAACTACACGCATAACACCATAAACGGTTGCAGCACCACACATATCGTATTTCATCTCATCCATGCCACCCGCAGGTTTGATTGAAATACCACCGGAGTCAAAAGTCAGGCCCTTGCCAACCAGAACAATGGGTTTGGCATTTTTATCCGGACTGCCTTTATATTCCATGACAGACATTAGTGATTCATTCTGAGAACCCTGACCAACAGCCAGATAGGCGTTCATTCCCAGTTCTTTCATCTGCTCTTCACCAATGACTTTGGTTGTAATATGACTATTGGCAGAATCTGCGAGTTGGCGTGCCTGAGAGGCCAGGTAAGCTGCGTTACAGATATTTGGCGGCATATTGCTAAGATCTTTGGTCGCTTTGATACCGGCAGCAATGGCAAGACCGTGTTGGATTGCACGTTCACCGCTAGTCAGCTCCCGGCGAGTCGGAACATTGAAGACCATTTTACGCAGTGGGCGACGCAACTCATTTTTATTACTTTTAAGCTGGTCGAAAACATAGAGAGATTCTTTGGCTGTTTCTACCGCTTGGCGTACTTTCCAGTAATTATTGCGGCCTTTAACATGCAACTCTGTTAAGAAGCAGACCGCTTCCATTGAACCTGTTTCATTAAGGGTGTTGATCGTTTTATGGACAATTTGTTTATACTGACGTTCATCCAGTTCTCGCTCTTTACCGCAGCCGATGAGCAAAATACGTTCAGATAACACATTGGGAACATGATGCAGCAGCAGAGATTGACCAACTTTGCCTTCTAGTTCACCACGGCGCAGCAAAGCGCTGATATAACCATCACTTATTTTATCGAGCTGTTCGGCAATAGGGGAAAGACGGCGGGGTTCGAAAACGCCGACAATGATACACGCACTGCGTTGTTTCTCCGGACTACCGCTTTTTACACTAAATTCCATGCGTTCTCCTGAATCTTAAAGACAAAGACGGACGCTATCGTTAAAATACAGCGTTCCGCATTAATCTACCCCATAGAAAGTTCACTCTTTATGTTAAGCTAAACGCACTACTTAATAATTGTTTAGCTAACTATTTAAGTATGTTCTGATTGGGAACCTAAATAAATATGAAATGCTTCGAGAACATTTTAGCAATAGGGAAGCCAAACTGATGCATATAATAAATAGTAGATATACAATGAAGTTAGCCATTTTCCTGCAAAAAGACAAGTTTTCACAGGCGTAATAAGCGTGATCATTATTAGATATCTGGTACGGGAAACTCTGAAAAGCCAAGTTGCGATACTCTTTATCCTTTTACTGATTTTTTTCTGTCAAAAATTAGTAGAAATTCTGGGTGCGGCAGTGGAAGGAAACGTCCCGGCAAATTTGGTTTTATCCTTGTTAGGGCTGGGTGTGCCTGAAATGGCGCAGCTTATTTTACCCCTGAGTCTTTTTCTTGGGGTGTTGATGACTTTCAGCAAACTCTATACTGAAAGTGAAATTACTGTTATGCATGCGTGTGGCTTGGGCAAACGCGTGTTGGTGGTTTCGGCGTTTATTCTGGCGTTGTTGACTTCCGCACTGGCGGCGGTGAATGTCATTTGGGCGATGCCGTGGTCCTCAATATATCAGGAGCATGTGCTGGCTGACGCCAAGGCTAACCCAAGCCTGGCGGCGATAATGGAAGGAAGATTCAAACCTTCTAATAACGGTAATTTGGTGCTCTATATTGGTAACGTGCACGGCGACAAATTCGAAAACGTATTTCTTGCCCAGCTTCGTCCGGTTGATAACCAGCGTCCCTCAGTTGTGATCTCGGATGGTGGTCATATGGTGGAACGGCCTGATGGCAAACAGATGGTTGTCCTTAACCACGGTACCCGTTACGAAGGTACTGCAATGCTGCGGGATTTCAGAATTACCGAATTCAATGATTATCAAGCGGTTGTTGGGCACCAGTCTGCAACTGTAGATGGCGATAAAATTGAACAAAAGTCCATGACTCAGTTATGGCAAAATGATGATAAAGATTCCCGTGCTGAGTTCCATTGGCGCTTGACCCTGGTGCTCTCGGTATTGATTATGACGATGATGGTTGTACCGTTAAGCGCGGTGAACCCACGTCAGGGCCGGGTACTCAGCATGTTGCCTGCGATGCTGCTTTACCTGATCTTCTTCTTACTGCAAAGCTCCCTGCGTTCTAACGGTAGCAAAGGCAAATTGGATCCGATGATCTGGATGTGGGCGGTTAACGGGTCTTATCTGATGCTGGCGCTGATTCTCAATACTTGGGATACCGTACCGATGCGCAGGATTCGGGCCCGTTTCAAAGGTAGAATCAAAGGTAGAGGAGTAGCCTGATGTTTGGTGTATTGGATCGTTATATTGGGCGGACTATTCTACAAACCATTCTGATGACACTATTTATGCTGGTATCACTCTCCGGCATTATTAAGTTTGTTGACGAGTTGAGAAGAGTGGGGCGGGGAGAATATACCACTCTTTCCGCTGGTCTTTATGCTTTGCTGAGTGTGCCGAAAGATATTCAGATATTCTTCCCGATGGCAGCTTTACTTGGGGCCTTACTTGGGCTTGGCACGCTGGCAACCCGCAGTGAGCTGGTGGTTATGCAGGCTTCTGGTTTTACCCGTATGCAGGTTGCTGGCGCAGTCATGAAAACGGCAATTCCGCTGGTTATCCTGACTATGGTTATTGGTGAATGGATTGCGCCACAAGGTGAACAGATGGCACGTAACTACCGGGCTCAGAAGATATTTGGTGGTTCTTTGGTTTCAACAACCAAAGGCATGTGGGCGAAAGACGGGGCTGATTTTATCTACATCCAGCAGTTAACGAGTGATACAGAGATTAAAGGCGTCAATATCTATCATTTTGATGATGATAAAAAACTACTCTCTGTAAGATATGCAGCCAGTGCTGTTTATGATGAAGATAGTGACTTGTGGAAGCTTTCCCAGGTGGAAGAATCTGACCTGACAGACAGCAAAAAAATCACGGGATCACAGAGTATATCAGGTGACTGGAAAACCCGGCTGACACCACAAAAATTGGGTGTTGTCGCGCTCGACCCTGACGCGCTTTCCATCAGTGGTTTGTATCAGTACATCAAGTATCTCAAACAGAGTGAGCAGGAGTCAGGGCGTTATCAATTGAATATGTGGAAAAAGATATTTGCCCCACTTTCAGTTGCGGTAATGATGTTGATGGCGCTCTCTTTCATCTTCGGACCGCTGCGCACCGTACCGATGGGTGTTAAGATAATAACGGGGATCAGCTTCGGCTTCTTATTTTATGTCCTCAACGAGATCTTTGGTCCACTGAGTCTGGTTTACAGTATGCCGGCAGTTCTTGCAGCGCTGCTACCAAGTTTTCTGTTCCTTACTGTGAGTGTTTATTTACTGCTTAAGAGACAGTAACTTTTAGCAATCGTGGTGCGGGTGATAGGAACCATATTAGAGAAGCCGCAGGGATGGAGAACTAAGCGGGAAACTCCATCCCAGGTATCTTGATTTATAAAACTCAGATTCAAGTTTGTTTGTGATTCCTCGACAATGCAGTTACTAGTTGATTAACTCCGGTCGTTACACTGCTGAACTTACTGCGTTGTTTCCGGGTAATCACCACAAATACTCCGATATTTTGCTCGGGGATCATTGCCATATACGTATTGAACCCACCGCCGCCGCCGGTTTTCTGATAAATGCCTGGTACATCGCCACGGGAGTTCATGTAAACCCAGCCAAGGCCGATGCCATCTGCCTGACCGGCAACATCCATCCCTTTAATTGAAGCCAGAGCGGAACGCTTAAAATAAACTCCCTGCTCACGGCTGGCGGTCTGCTTACGTAACTGACTGTCTGATGACAAAAACTGCTGCATCCAGAGTTGCATATCTCTTGGCGTTGAATAAATTCCACCACTACCTGCTGCTGCAACAGTATTAAGGCATGGGCTGGATTTATCACTTTCCATCAGACGGGCGCACTGAGAGCGGCTTGGTGTCAGTGTCGTGTCTTTCATGTAATAAGGGCCAGTGATCTTATCGTGCAATAAGCGGGTATATGGCTTACCTGCGGCCTTAGCGAGCGCATCCGCTAATAAATCGTAAGCCAGATTGGAATAGGATACAGTTGTGCTTGGAGATACATCTAATTGAGCCGTTTTCAACCAAGTCCAGCGATTGGCTTGTGTAGGCCAGACAAAAACAGGGCGTCCCCATTGACCTCCCGGCTGTTCACGAGGTAAACCACTGGTATGGCTTGCCAGGTGGAACAACCGGATAGGCTGAAGAGGGCTGTATTGAGGCACTCTCACGCCATAATAGCTGTAATCCTGCAATGGATCGGTGGAACGCAGAACCTTATCCTCTTCCAGCTTGATCATAATCTCACTGGTCATCAGCTTAGTCAGTGAGGCGATGCGTATAACTGAATCAGGTTTAGGACGGATGCCGTTTCCCGGACGGGTTTCACCGAAGCTGCGGTAAACCGCCTGATTATTATCAATCACCACCATCGCCATGCCTTGGGCATTACTGCCATTAAAAATATCCTGCGCGTACTGATCAACCAATTGCGAAGCTAGCTTTTTAGTTCTCGCGTTTCCTTCAAACACCTCCCATTTCAATGGTTGTTTCTTTGATTGCAGAAACTTTGGCGAATAGGTCTTATCGGAAGAAGAACAGGCTGCGAGAGCCAACACCATGGCAGAAACAGGGAAGATCTTAAAAAACTGTTTATTCATTTTGAATTAACCAATCAGGCATACTTCCAGTGAACTCACGGACAGGATAGAGATATCAAAATACGGTTACTTATTCTTTTTAAACAGCATCATCAACGCGCCAATGACAATACCCAAAAAGATACCGGCGCCAATCCAGCTAATAATCGTCATAACCATTTACCTCATAGTGAATTATCATCCAGATTATATAAGGTGATTATAAGTTGTCTATCGGCGTCAGGTGTTTCAGCCCATTATGGTGATATAAAACTGCTTTAGGTTTTTTTCGGTTTGTTGTGAGCAGGTGCTGAGTAGGAGGATTAATTTCAGACCGAAAAGATATTGCTGAGTATGCTTTATACTTGTTTGGGGCTTTTGTGTTTAAGAATTGAACGTGCATTTGCATGGAATAGATGAAAATGATCTTTTTTTCGACGGTTAAACTAAATCAGTAGGATAACTATTGCTAACAGATCACTGACAGGTATAATGGCCTCGTTCTCCGCATACTACTTCAGTGCCGAAGTGGCGAAATCGGTAGACGCAGTTGATTCAAAATCAACCGCCTTCGGGTGTGCCGGTTCGAGTCCGGCCTTCGGCACCAACAGAACATCAATGGACGTCAACTGACGTCTTTTTTTGTGCCTCAAATCCAGTATCCGCAAGGCTTTCCTCGCTTTTTCACTCAACCTAAGTCAACCTGATTCAATCTGCATCAACTTACTGATGCGGGTACAACTGCGGGTATATCGCGGTTCGATAATGTTTGTACCACACAGAACCCTTGAAAGGATACTCATCATGGCTCTGAGTGATGTGAAAGTTCGTTCGGCTAAGCCTGAAGTAAAAGCCTATAAGCTGACTGACGGCGAAGGTATGGTTTTGCTGGTTCACCCTAACGGTTCCAAATATTGGCGGCTACGTTATCGCTTTGGCGGCAAAGAGAAGATGCTGGCGTTGGGGAAATATCCTGAAGTTTCGCTGGCGGATGCCAGGGCACGCCGGGACGAAGCGCGTAAGCTGTTAGCTAACGGCGTCGATCCCAGTGAAAACAAGAAAGCCGTTAAGGTAGAACAAGAGCAGGAAGCGATAACGTTTGAAGTGGTCGCCAGAGACTGGCATGCCAGTAATCAGAAGTGGTTCGCATCGCATAGTGCTCGTGTATTGAAAAGCCTGGAGGATAATCTCTTTGCTGCCATTGGTAAGCGGAACATTGCAGAACTGAAAACGCGAGACCTACTTGTACCCATCAAAGCAGTCGAGTCATCCGGGCGTCTTGAAGTCGCCGCCCGTTTACAACAACGCACTACAGCGATTATGCGTTTTGCTGTGCAGAGCGGCTTAATCGACTACAACCCCGCGCAAGAGATTGCCGGTGCGGTAGCTACGGCGAAAAGGCAGCACCGTGCTGCTCTGGAGCTTAACCGCATACCTGAATTACTTCACCGCATTGATCATTACTCCGGCAGGCGTTAAGCATTCTCAGCGTGGTTCGAAGATGCGGACTCCTCATCTTGTTCCCTTGTCGCGGCAGGCTCTAGCCATTTTGGAACAGATCAAAAGCATGAGTGGGAATCGAGAGCTGATTTTTGTTGGTGATCACGATCCGCGCAAGCCGATGAGTGAAAACACGGTAAATAAAGCACTGCGTGTAATGGGCTACGATACGAAAGTTGAAGTGTGCGGTCATGGTTTCAGAACCATGGCTTGTAGTTCATTAATTGAATCAGGATTGTGGTCGAAGGATGCGGTTGAGCGGCAAATGAGCCATCAGGAGCGTAGCTCTGTACGGGCGGCTTACATCCATAAGGCTGAACACTTGGGGGAGCGTAGGCTGATGGTGCAGTGGTGGGGGGATTATCTTGATGAAAATCGGGAAAAGGGGATTAGTCCGTTTGACTTTGCTAAGTTGAATAAGGGCTGATTAAAAGGGCTTCTATAAGGCGCGCCTCAGGCATGCCTTATTTTTTTGCTTATTTTGGTGTTTGCAAGTTATTGGCTCAGCTGTGCTATTGCAGATTTTGCAATGTACTGATTTTGAACAAGGGTCAAAGACACTGCTCCGCAAGCAGGGCATAATACAGTTATTAATCATTAGTACGGTTTCGTCTGCTATGAGCACAATCACCCCCCACTACCGTAACGTACAACAGTTGCTGCAAAGCCAATCCTTTTCTATCGATGAGTATCAGCGTGAGTACAAGTGGGAGAAGGAGAACATTGATGAGCTTTTGTCTGATCTTCAGGGGAAATTCTTCAACTACTACAAGCAGGGCGATGAAACCAGTGCTATTAGTAACTATGGAGAGTATTTTCTTGGCTCTATCATTGTCAGCAAACGCAACAACAAAAACTACCTGATCGATGGCCAGCAGCGAGTCACCTCTTTGACATTGTTGCTGATTTGCCTTTACCGATCTGCCGAGGAACAGAGGCTGCCGGTAGCCCAAACCTTAGCCCCTCTTATTTTCAGCGACAACCTCGGTAATCCCAAGTTCAACCTCGACATCTCTGAGCGGCTTCCTGTTATCAATGCCCTATTCAAGGGGGAAGCGTTCAATCCGGATGGTAAAGATGAATCCATCCAAACCATGTTCGCCCGTTATAACGATATTGAGGCAAACGACCTGATGGCAGAGATAGGAAATGCATTGCCACATTTCATCTACTGGTTGCTGACACGGGTAGGTTTGATAGAGATTGCCACCGATAACGACAGTTATGCCTACGCCATTTTTGAAACGATGAATGATCGGGGTAAGCCGCTTAGCCCAGTAGATATGTTGAAGGCATATTTATTGGCTCCGATTGAAGAACAGGATGCGCGACTACAGGCTAATCAAATCTGGAAACAGCAAGTCCTGGAGTTGATCGGTTCGGTCTTTCACCGCTGGGTGCGCGAAAACAACTCTCGCTTAGGTTTGGGGAAAGCTCAGGAGAACCAGAAAATGATGGCTGTAAGCTTTCCATTTTTTGCCAAAGCGTACCGACGAATCCTAAATAGCAGCAAACATTACACACCGAAGCTACGAGTGGTTTACTACAACGCACACAATGATTTTACTTGGCAAAATACGGTGCTCTTGGCATCGTTAATAGAAACTGACGATGATGAGACTGTAGACCGCAAACTGGCGGTCACAGCTACTTATTTGGACATCTGGCTAATGCGTCGGGTAGTGAATTATGTCCGGGTTGGATATTCTAGCGTGTCTTACGCTATGTGGTTATTGTGCAGGGATATCAGGCGTAAACCGTTATTGGAGTTGGTAGCTATCCTCCAGAAGAAGCTCGCAGATGATGATGTTACGTTCTCTGGCTATGCAGTAAAAGGGCGAACGGGCATTGACGGTTTAGGGCTCAATCAGTTCAGTCGTCGTTATATCTACCATCTTCTGGCACGTCTGACAGAAGCGACTGAGATCGGCGCAGGGAGCACTGAAACATTTGATCGATTGGTGAACCGTACTCTCAAGAATCCATTCGACATCGAACATATTTGGGCTGATGATTACGAAATTGTGAAAGATCAGTTCAGCACTGAGCAGGAATTTCAGGATTGGCGCAATCATGTTGCGTCACTTTTGCTCTTACCAGCAGATGTTAACCGGAGCTTGCAGGACAAGCTGTTTCCGCTGAAGCGGGGGCACTATGCCAAACAGAACTTCTATGCTGCAAGTTTGGACACTACTGCTTACGAACATCAGCCACAGTTTCAGCAGTTTGCGACCCAATATGAGTTGCCTTTCAAATCTGCTGAAGTATTTGATAAAGCAGAACAACAGGCACGCCGGAAACTGATTGCGGGATTAGTAGAAATAATTTGGTCACCAAATCGTTTATTTGAGGCTGCCCATGTCTGAGCAACCACTACAGAACTCACTTTTTGAGGACGATTACCTGCTACGGGAGCTTGGGCAGGTAGCACATGTTCCACAGGTTGCTTTAACAGAGTTAGTTGCCAACGCCTGGGATGCTGGAGCGTCACGAGTAGACTTGGTTTTACCTACCGAAATAGGTGGAATATTGACTGTGACAGACGATGGCCATGGTATGACTCCGGAGCAATTTAAAAAGCGTTGGATGACATTGCGCTACACCCGCGAGAAGTATCAAGGTTTCAATGTCGAGTTCCCTGCCGGACGAACGGCCCGCCCGCGAAAAGCTTACGGTCGCAATGGTATTGGCCGCCATGGCTTACTTTGTTTTGCTGACGAATACGAAGTGAAAACCTGGCGCGATGGTATTTTGGCAACCTTCATTGTTGGCACCGGAGCTGGTTCAAGCCCTTTCGTGTGCCGAAGTGAGACTGAGGAGAAACACATAGGCTGCGGTACACGGTTGCAGGTACAGGTGACACGCAAACTGCCCGATGCCGATGAAATACTCACAGTATTATCCGCCCGCTTCATCTACGATCCTGAGTTCGAGGTGCGTGTTAATGGCAAGTTGCGCCCCTTTACTGAGATTAATGGGCGAATAAGTGAAGAAACCCTGTACCTCAGTGCTGGACGTCATGCCAAAGTTGTTGTCATCGACTCAACTCGTCTGAATCATTCTTCTTTGCACCAAGGAATCGCATTTTGGGTACAACACAGATTAGTTGGAACCCCGTCATGGGCGGTTGGACAGATAGCCAATTTCGATGGACGTACTCGCTTTGCCCGGCGTTACAAGGTGATCGTTGACACAGAAGGTTTCGAATCTGATGTTGAACAAGACTGGACCGCTTTTCGTGTCACTGATGCCGTAAATGAATTATATCAGGCTACAGCTGAGCACATTCGTGAGGTTGCACAGAGGCTTGCTGTAGAATTTATTGAAATTACATCAGAGGACGCTCTGATGCAAAACCGCTCAGAGTTAGCAACCTTGGGTCAGGGGGCCCGCTTGGGAGTGGCTGAATTCACTACAGCGGTTGCCCAAGAACATCCGACTGTCTCCCCAGAATTTCTTGCCACAGCAGTTAAGGCGCTTATTCATCTTGAAAAGACCAAGAGCGGAGCCGCATTACTGGAAAAGCTTGCTACTTTGCAGCACGATGATATAGAGGGCTTAGATCGGTTACTGGCTGAATGGACAGTCAAGGATGCGTTGCGGGTCCTTGATGAAATTGACAGTCGACTCAGCGTGGTAGAAACAATTCAGCGTTTGGCTGATGATCCTGATACGGATGAGTTACACACTCTACATCCATTGATTTTACGTTCTCGTTGGTTGTTTGGTCCTGAATTCGAATCGCAGGAATATTGCTCGAATATGACATTACAATCTGTAGCCCGCGAACTATTCAAAAGTCATGATGCTCAATTTATAAACGAGCGCAATCGTCCTGATATTGTAGTTTTGCCTGAAAAAACAACGTGGCAAATGACTGGCATCGAGTCATTTGATCCAGTAGATGTGTCTCTTGTTCAAATGCAACAGGTTTTGGTAATTGAACTGAAGAAAGGCGGATTTGAGCTCACAAGAAAAGAAGTGAATCAAGCTGATGGCTATGTACAGGACATTGCAGCATCAGGTTTGATAACAGGAACACCATTTATTAACGCTTGGGTCGTTGGGCAAAAGGTAGCGGCTGGTGTTGCCCGTGAGAAAGTTGTTGGTGATGGAGAACGCAATCCGTATGGGAGAGTTCGCGCTACGACTTTTGGTTCTTTGGTTGGAACAGCTAATGCTCGATTGATGAAACTACGCTATGTTTTGGCAGACAGGTACGAAAGCACATCTACAGATGACCTTATCAATCGAGTGTTATGTCAACCCGTTCAGTCAGGCTTGAAATTTAAATAAGCATGAAAAGAATTTACTTCACCTCAGCGGACAAATTATATCCGCACTATGAAGCTTGTTCATAGCTGAGGGTTGGCGTCGCTGAGGTTAATATGTTGCCTTACAAGGTTGAGGACCTTTAAGGTTTAGACCTTCTGGATTTTTTTAACCCATTACAACTGTTACTAAAAAGCTGACATACCCTAAAGGATTACTGATGGCCGTTAATCAGGCAAAAATATTTGAACAACTCGAGCAACTTACCCGTGAATTGGACCGTGATGAGTTCATTTATGGTTTTATGGCAGCCTTTGACTTTCCTAAAGCAACGATCACACAGGTTCGACAAGGTAGTAGCCGTAATATCGCAAAGGAAGCCGGTCATGTTGGTTTGAAAAATAAACTCTATTTTCAAAGCCTCAATGACAAAGAAGACCTTGATGAGGCTTTTGAGCGACGTATCGCTGATCCAGTAATAGCTAAAAATAAGATTCGTTTTGTATTAGTTACTGATTTTGTGAGATTTTTAGCCTGGGATACATGTAGCAAAGAGAGGCTCGATATTGAGCTAGATGAGCTTTATAGCAACTATGGTTTTTTCTTACCTTTAGCTGGTTTAGAAAAGGCAATTATAAGTAGTGAGAACCCCGCAGATGTTAAAGCTGCAGAGAAGATGGGCAAGCTGTTTGATCTCATTCGTGTTCACAATGATCTCAGTAAACCAGAAGATATTCATGCGCTTAACGTCTTCCTGACACGTTTGCTATTCTGTCTGTTCGCCGAAGATACAGGTATATTTGAACCAGCTCAGTTCACCTCTGCGATCAAGAGTTACACCGAGGAAGATGGTAGCGATCTCGATACCTTCCTGTATCAATTATTCACCGTCCTTAACGCCGCTCCAGCTAGCCAGCAACGACAAAAGATACCTACTCATTTAGCGGCATTTCCTTATGTAAATGGTGGGCTTTTTTCCACTGACGAGCCTATTCCAGAACTAGGCAAAAAGGGCCGTAAAATACTGCTTGAATGTGGCACGATGGACTGGAGTGAAATAAACCCTGATATCTTTGGCAGTATGTTCCAGGCAGTAATTGATGTCGAACAACGTAGTCGTTTAGGCCAGCACTATACTTCGTACAGCAACATAATGAAGGTGATAAAGCCGCTGTTCCTTGAGCCTTTAGAAACTGAGCTTAATAAACAACGTCGTAGCGCAAAAGGTTTAAAGGCTCTACTGGTTCGTTTGTCCAAAATAAAGATATTTGATCCTGCCTGCGGGTCAGGAAACTTTCTAATCGTATCTTACAAAGAATTACGCAAGTTAGAGATGAAAGTCATTGATGCTCTGAAAGAGCTGGAACCACAAGGTTTTTCGATGAGTGGGCTACATCTTTCACAGTTTTATGGTATCGAAATTGACGACTTCGCTTGCGAAATAGCTCGGTTATCCCTCTGGCTGGCCGAACATCAATTAAACAGCCAGTGGGAACAAGCGTTTGGATTTGCTCCCCCTGCATTGCCTTTACGTGAAAGTGGCAATATCCATAGCGGAAACAGCCTTCAACTTGATTGGGCTTTAGTATGTCCAAAGGGATCTGAGGATGAGGTATATATTATTGGAAATCCGCCTTTTTTAGGTACCTTGGGGCGAACAGAAGAACAGAAATCAGATATGCAGGCCGTTTTTAGCGGGTTTAAATCACTAGGCTATCTTGATTACGTGGCTTGCTGGTTCTGGAAAGGTGCTCAATACATACAACAATCTCGCGCTGAGCTGGCTGTAGCGAGCCGCATAAATTGAAAAAGCGCGTCATTTAAATTGATAAAATTTCTGCGCCGCGCTTTTTATCAAAACATGTGGTTTATTTAGCCTCTTTTATAGTCAATAATTGACTGCATTTCACTCGTTTCTTTCTACATTCCTACAAACACTCATTTTGAACGTTAATTGATCTAAAAAAGCCGTCTGAGCGATCTATACAAATGGAAGCATTGTAAGTCAGCGTGAGGTTTTCCGCACACTCACACATAGAGCTAATTTTGATAAATACAATTTATTCTATGTGCGGCGACGGAATTTACATGTCAAAGATCGGTTATATCCGGGTGTCAACAAATGACCAAAATAGCGATTTACAAAAAAATGCGTTGATGAGTATAAATTGCGAACAAATTTTTGAGGATAAATTAAGTGGAAAAACAACTAACAGACCCGGTTTAAAGCAGGCTTTAAGGCAACTTAAAAAAGGGGATACTTTAGTTGTTTGGAAATTGGATAGACTGGGACGTAGTGTAAAACATTTGGTCGATTTAGTTTCTAATTTAAATGAGCGAGGTATTCATTTTCAGAGTCTGACTGACAGTATTGATACCGGTACAGCTATGGGGAGATTCTTCTTTCACGTCATGAGTGCACTGGCAGAAATGGAGCGGGAATTGATAGTTGAAAGGACAATCGCTGGATTAATAGCTGCTCGTGCGCAAGGGAGGATTGGAGGTAGACCAGCAGCGCTGTCAGTTGCTGAACAACAACAAGCTGCTAGATTGCTAGTAAAAGGTCACACACGTAAACAGCTATCGCTAATTTACGATGTTTCACTCTCTACTATTTATAAATATTTACCAATAGAGAAAACCAGACAAGAACAGCTAAAATAAACCACATGTTTTGATAAAAAGCGCGGCGCAGAAATTTTATCAATTTAAATGACGCGCTTTTTCAATTTATGCGGCTCGCTACACTCATTGATAAAACGGGATGATAAAGAGCGTGCTGGTGGCAGATTAGGGTAATTATTAATAAAGCCACGGATCTGTTCTGGTGTCACCAGAGCTAAATCTTGTGTTAGTTC